>NZ_JABERS010000024.1:0-67884 GCF_013168745.1 Aeromonas sp. TW 6
TGAGCTAAACGACCTGGGATTCAATGTTCAGAGTGGTGGGTCGTGTAGGGTTCGAACCTACGACCAATTGATTAAGAGTCAACTGCTCTACCGACTGAGCTAACGACCCACATCCTGAACCTTTCACCAACCGCATGTGGCGGCCAGTGTTACAACATGGTGGTCGTTACTGGGCTCGAACCAGTGACCCCCTCCTTGTAAGGGAGGTGCTCTCCCAGCTGAGCTAAACGACCTGGGATTCAATGTTCAGAGTGGTGGGTCGTGTAGGGTTCGAACCTACGACCAATTGATTAAGAGTCAACTGCTCTACCGACTGAGCTAACGACCCACATCCTGAACCTTTCACGAACCGCATGTGGCGGCCAGTGTTACAACATGGTGGTCGTTACTGGGCTCGAACCAGTGACCCCCTCCTTGTAAGGGAGGTGCTCTCCCAGCTGAGCTAAACGACCTGGGAATATTGTCTTCACCTGCTGTGAAGAAATGGTGGGTCGTGCTGGATTCGAACCAGCGACCAATTGATTAAAAGTCAACTGCTCTACCGACTGAGCTAACGACCCTCACCACGACCAGTGCCGACTGCATTACTGCTCCGGCTCTGACGGCGGCCTATATTACGGATTTATCATCCTGGCGCAATAGAAAAATCTTAAATTAAATCTGATTGTTCACTGCGCATACAAAGCACGGCGGTATTTACAAGAGTGTTACGAAAACAGTGACATGCAGCAATGTCACAGCTTGGCCAGACTCTGTTTGGCCAGCTGGGCCGGCGAGGTGTTGGGGTAACCCTTGATCACCTGCTCATAGAAGGCCTTGGCCTCTGCTTTCTTGCCGTCAAGCTGGGCGAGCATGCCGAGTTTCAGCAGGGCATCGGCCCGCTTGGGTGACTTGCTGTATTTGTTCGCCACCGTGGAAAACTGGCTCGCGGCCCCCGCCCTGTCACCCTTGTTGAACATCAGCTGGCCGAGCCAGTAGTGGGCATTGGGAACATAGCTGGAGTTCGGGAACTGCTTGATGAACCCTTCGAAGGCAGGAATGGCCTTGTCGTAGTTCTTCTCCTTGAGCACCATGTTCACGGCTGCGTCGTAGGCCTGGTTCTCATCCTGGTTGGTGGAGTAGTTGGCAGCCGCGGCAGGAGGCGTTGCAGCACCTGCAGCAGGTGTTGCGGGCGCGGCGGCAGGCTGGCTGTTGGCCACCTTGTCGAGCTCTTGGTAGAGTTGGCGCTGGCGCTCCTGGGACTGCTCCATCTGGTAGGTCTGCTGTTCCAGCTGACCACGCAGCTCGGAGACCTCCCCTTGCAGGGAGTCGACCTGTTGCTGCAGTTCGGCCTGCAGACGCAGACGGGCGTTGAGGGTACGCTCCAGCAGAGCAACCCGGTCTTCCAGGCTGCCGGTCGGTACGATGGCACCATTGTTGCCGCTCAGCACTACGCCGCTGCTGCCAGAATCCCCGCTCAGATCGCTCACGGGTGCTGCCGCTTGCGCATTCAAAGCAACCAACACGGCCAGCGCAACACCAGCTTGCTTGTACACAGATTTCATTCGGATCAAACCTTAGCGTTTAGTGCAAATAAAACGGCCAGCGCATAGTCGCTCGCTGATACAGATTTCATTCGGATCAAACCTTGACGTTTAGTGCAAATAAAACGGCCATCGAAATGGCCGCTTGCATATAAACGAACTTCGTTCGACTCAAACCTTAGTAAACCAGGACCGCACGGCGGTTCTTGGCAAAGGCTTCCTCGGTGTGGGACAGATCCAGCGGCTTCTCTTCGCCATAGCTGACGATGGAGAGCTGCTCGGCCTGCACACCCAGGGTTTGCAGATACTTGGCAACAGCCTTGGCACGACGCTCACCCAGCGCGATGTTGTATTCCGGCGTACCGCGCTCGTCGGCGTGGCCTTCGATCAGTACCTTGACGCTCGGACGTTCACGCAGGTAGCTGGCGTGGGCATCCAGCAGGTCGGCGTACTGACCCTGAATGTCGTAACCATCGTACGGGAAGTAGATCACGTTGTCGCGTTGCAGCGCTTCGAACTTCTGACGCATCTGCTCTTCCGGGGACAACATGCCGTTGGCGCCGCCGGTTTGTACACCGCCCATGCCGTCGGTCATGCCGGACTCGGCGCCAGCGGCGTCGGAGTCGGAAGAGGAGCTACAGGCAGCCAGGGTGAACAGTGGCAGTGCGATGGCCAGACCCTTGAGCAGTTTATTGAGTTGCATGCTATTTCCTTAAACCTTTATAACAAAACAAAAAACAATCGATTTTTATCAATTCAAGAAGGGCGACCAAGCTGGTGCACGAATTTCACCGCTACTGGTCGGAAGCACTGCCTTGAAGCGACCGTCGGTCGACACCAATGCAAGACTCTTACGACCCTGATAGATGGTGGCATAAATGATCATGCTGCCATTGGGAGCCACACTTGGCGATTCATCCAGAGCACTCTGGGTCAGTACCAGCATGGCTCCATTTTCCATATCCTGGCGAGCGATGCGATATTGTCCCTGAACCCGGGTCACCATCACCATGGACTTGCCGTCCGGTGTGATGGATGCCCCCTGGTTGGAATCCCCTTCCCAGGTCATCCGGCGAGTCATGCCAGTCGCCAAATTTACGCTATAAATCTGGGGTTTGCCACCACGTTCAGAGGTGAACAGCAAAGTTTGACCGTCCGGCATCCAGGAGGGTTCGGTGTCGATGGTGCGGTTATTTGTGACTCGAGTGAGTTGCTTGCTAGCAACATCAACGACATAGATGTCAGGCTGCCCATCTTTGGACAGAACAATAGCCAAACGACGACCATCCGGAGACCACTCCGGCGCACCGTTGATGCCACGGAAGCTGGTGATCAGACTGCGCTGCTGGGTGTAGATGTCCTGCACATAGATCTCGGACTTCTGGTTCTCGAAGCTCACGTAAGCCAGCTTGCTGCCATCCGGCGACCAGGCCGGGGACATCAGGGGTTCACGGGAGCGCAGCAGAGTCTTCTCGTTGTAGCCGTCGTAGTCGGAGATCCGCAGCTGATACGGGAACTGGGTGCCCTGCTGCACGGAGACATAGGCCAGACGAGTCAGGAAGGCACCACGCTCACCGGTCAGACGCTCGTAGACGATGTCGGAGATGCGGTGGGCAAACTGGCGCATCTGCGCACCCGGGATGGTCGCCATGCGGCTGTCCAGGATGTAACCGTTCGCCTCACCGCCCTGGGTCTTGGCCAGCTGGCCTTTCAGGACGTCGACCAGCTCGAAGTTGATCTTGTAGGTGCCATCACCCACGGCGGCGATGGAGCCGACCACCACGGCTTCGACTCCCTGGGAAGCCCAGGGTGCGAAGTTGATCTCGCCGCTGGAGCTCGGCGTCTGCGGCATCTGGCCACGGGCCAGCGGCTTGAACTTGCCGCTGCGCATCAGGTCGTTGGAGACCACTTCTGCGATATCCTGCGGCAACTGGCCATTGCCCTCCCACTTGAAGGGAGCGATGGCGATGGGACGTGCACTGTCGATACCGCCGGTGATGACGATATCCAAGGCCGCCTGAGCACTCTGGCCCAGCAACAAACAGCCAACCAAAGCAAAAAACACTTTTCTTATCATGGCTTAAACTCTCAGTTCCAATTTGAGACTCAGTTCTCTGATCAACAACCCTTGCCAATCAAAGCAGAAACACTCTCTTAAATCGTTGGCGCTAGCTGAAGGCGTAGATCCTTCATCAATTCGAATGCCGCCGGATCCTTCGGCACCGGCAACTGGTTGGCCTTCAGCACCGCCGCCTTGCCGGAGCGGCAGACCGCCGGATCACCCTGACCGTTGTCCACCGAGATGACGAAGCCGCTACTGGCCAACTTGACACCGATAGTACATGTTTTGCCCCGCATGGTGGGATCCAAAATCATGTAGCGCTCGACCGTGGCCTTGATGAGGGCGGCATACTTGTCGACTTCGCCCTTGGCGGCTGCCGATGCTGCCTGACTGCGCGCATTGGCCTCGGCGGCCAGCTGCTGCTCCATCATGGCTTCCATCTCTTTTTGCAACTTGGCCTCTTCGGCCGCCTTGCGCTTGCGCTCCGCCTCAATCTTGGCCTTTCTGTCGGCCTCGGCCTTCGCCTTCTTCTCTGCGTCAGCTTTTGCCTTCTTGTCAGCCTCTTCCTTCGCCTTCTTCTCGGCCTCGGCCTTGGCTTTCTTCTCGGCTTCCGCCTTCGCCTTTTTCTCGGCTTCGGCCTTGGCCTTCTTCTCGGCTTCCGCTTTCTTGGCCTTGGCCTCTTCCGCCTTTGCCTTCTCTTCAGCCTGCTTCTTCTCCAGCTCTTCTTTTTTCTTCTTGAGCGCCAGCGCCTTGGCCTCTTCCGCCGCCTTGCGTTCGGCTTCGGCCTTCTTGGTCTTCTGCTCTTCCAGCTTGCGGGCTTCCTCGGCTTTCTGGGCCTTCTCTTCCGCCTGCTTCTGTTCAGCCTCTTTCTTCTGCTTGTCGGCTTCGGCCTTGCGGGTCGCCTCTTCGGCCTGCTTGCGCTTGGTCTCGGCGATACGCAGACGCTCCTGCTCCTGTGCCAGCTCGCGTTTGACGCGCTCAGCGTCTTCCTTGTCCTTCTGCTGCTGTGCAGCCTTGGGCTGGGCCTGCTTCTGCTGCTGGACCTGCTGCATCTGCTGCTCCAGCATTTCGCTGTCCATCATGACCGCATTGACGATCTGTCCCTTGGACTCGGGGCGCTTGGGTTTACTGAAGTCGACACCGACCAGCAGGATGATGCCGATGATCAGATGCAGCAGCAGCGACGCGACGAGATAACCGGAAATACCACGCTTCACATCCATCTCCGTCAGTTCACCGGATCCGTCATCAGACCAACCTGAGGCACACCGGCTTTCTTGAGGGCCACCATCAGCAGGATCACCTCCTCGTAGCGCACGGACTTGTCACCGGCGACCACCACAGGCGCGTTCTGGTTGATGGCCAGATAGCCCATAGCCTTCTCGGTGATGTACTGCTGCATCGCCTCTGGTGTGCCGCTCGGTACGGGTTCGTCATCCGCCTCGCCGGCCTTGATGACGTACTCACCCTCGGTATTGACGCTGACGATGAAAGGCGGCTTGGCGTCTTCCGGCAACTGCTCGGACTCCGCCTGGGGCAGGTCGACCTTGACCCCCTGCGTGATCACGGGCGTGACCGCCATGAAGATGATGAGCAGCACCAGCATGACGTCGATATAGGGCACCACGTTGATCTCGGCGACCTTCTTGCGTTTGAGCCGCTGATAGGTTTGCATTACTTCTCACCCTGCTGTGCGATTTGGCGGTTCAGAATGGTGGTGAACTCGTCCATGAAGTTGGCGTAGGCGTTTTCCAGCCGTTCGACCTTGTTGGTGAAGCGGTTGTAGAAGATAACGGCCGGGATGGCGGCAAACAGACCCATGGCGGTGGCGATCAGCGCCTCCGCGATACCCGGTGCCACCATCTGCAGGGTCGCCTGCTGAACCTGACCCAGAGCGATAAAAGCGTTCATGATCCCCCAGACGGTACCGAACAGACCGATATAGGGGCTGATGGAGCCGATGGTCGCCAAGACCGGCAGGTTGGACTCGAGATCGTCCACTGCTCGGGACAGGGAGACGCGCATGGCACGATAGGTACCGTCCATCACCGCATCCTGACCACGGGCACCGGCCTTGAGCAGGCGGGCATACTCCTTGAAGCCGGAGTAGAAGATGTCTTCCATGCCTTCGATGTCGTCACGACGGGAGGAGGACTCCTGGTAGAGACGATTGAGGTCGACCCCGGACCAGAATCTGTCTTCAAACTGCTCCGAGGCGAGGTTGGCCGCCTTGATGGCCTTGGAGCGCTGGATGATCAGCGCCCAGGAGACGACCGACATGCCCATCAGGGTCATCATGACCAGTTTCACCAACAGACTGGCTTGCCAGAACAGGCCAATAAACGAAATTTCAGCGTGCACTTAACAGCACTCCCTTGATTTTTTCAGGTATTGCAACAGGTTTCATTTGCGGATGACTGACACAGGCGATCTGTACCATGGCCTGAGTGATCAGCCGTCCATCAGCCGCCAGGATCTGCTGTGAAAAACGCATGGAAGCGCGTTTCACTTCAGTTACTTGCGTCATTACGGTCAGCAGTTCATTGAAGCGGGCCGCCGCGCGGAAGTCGATTTCGGTGCGACTCACCACAAACGCGATCCCCGCCTGCAGCAGGACATCCTGTTCGATGCCGCCTGCGCGCAGGAATTCGGTGCGGGCCCGTTCCATAAACTTGAGATAATTGGCGTTGTAGACGATGCCTCCGGCATCCGTGTCTTCGTAGTAGACACGCACCGGAAACTCAGAGACTTCCCCCATAAAAATCTGTGATCCATTCGACAGTCAGATGGGGGGCTATCATAGCGCAGGGCTGAATAGGAAAGAAGCAGGGGGAGACAGGGAAATCCCCTCTCTCCCTGTTTTTTATGGCGTGCTGCGGCGCCGACAGGCCGAAGACCACAGGGCTGTCAGCATCGCAAGAAAAGCGGAAAAGAGAAGTGGCTGCGAGCGGCGTGACGAACGAGGTTCTGTCGCTCTGACCGGGCGACGGCACGCCCCTCAAAAAAGAAGAAGGAGGTGGGCTGATGCCGACCTCCTTCATCATTTATGGCAGGTAGTAGCTGCTGGTCAGCCAGAGCCCGCAGAGCAGGCTGGGCAGGGCGAGCCAGGGGAAGAACAGCACGCGACCCACCAGGCTGCGCGGGTGAAACCCCAGTCCATGCATGACACCGCAACAGACCGCCCACATCAGCCAGGGCGCAAGCCAGAGGCCGTGCTCACTGGTATTGGCCGCGACCAGGTTGGGCGCCTGCAAGATGGCGACAGCCAGCAGGGCCGCCGCCAGCAGCATCAGACCTTGCCATGGCTGGCGCTCCAGAGGAGCGGCCAGCCGGGCGAGCCTGTCACTTGTCTTCATCAATCTGACGATCCAGGTTCTCGGTGTGCTCCAGCCAGAGCGCATTGATAATCCCAAACGCACAGGCCAGCAGCAGCCCAAGGATCCAGGTGAAATACCACATATCAGGGCACCTTCTTAGTAGAGCGATTGTTGGTTGTCTTCGATGTGCTTGTTACTCACCCGGCCGAACATCTTGATGTAGGTCCAGATGGTGTAAGCCAGCACGGTCGGCACGAAGACGACTGCGACTACCGTCATCACCTTGAGGGTGTTGAAGGAGGCGGTGGAATCCCACATGGTCAGGCTCTGGGACGGCTCGAGGCTCGAGGGCATCACGAACGGGAACATGGAGAAGCCCGCGGTCAGGATGATGCCGGCGATGGCCAGGGAGGAGAACAGGAACGCCACCCAACCCTTGTCCAGCTTGGCCGCCACGGCGGTCAGCAGACACATCACCAGACCCAGCACGGGTGCGGCAATCATCCAGGGATAGAGGTTGTAGTTCTGCATCCAGGCACCGGCCTGCACCACCACTTCCTTGTGAAGGGGGTTGGTGACGGCGTCGGTGGCGACGGAGCCCACAATCACATAACCATCCATGCCGCTCACCCAGACACCGGCCAGGGCGAACAGCACCAGGGTCAGCAGGGAGAAGATCATGGCGGCGGTGCGAGAGCGCGCCAGCACTTCACCTTCGGTCTTCATCATCAGCCAGGTTGCACCCTGGGTGATGATCATGAAGAGGCTCACCAGACCGGCCAGCAGGCCGAACGGATTGAGCAGACCGAAGAAGTTGCCGTGATAGGTCATCATCAGGAACTGGTTGAAGCTGAACGGTACACCCTGCAGCAGGTTGCCGAACGCCACCCCGAAGATGACAGGGGGAATGGCGCTACCGGCAAACAGAGCCCAGTCCCAGTTGGAGCGCCACTTGGCATCTTCCTGCAAGGAGCGGTACTTGAAGCCGACCGGACGGAAGAACAGCGCCATCAGGGTCAGGATCATGGCGATGTAGAAGCCGGAGAAGGCCGCCGCATAGACCATGGGCCAGGCGGCAAACAGGGCACCACCGGCGGTCACCAGCCAGACCTGGTTGCCTTCCCAATGCGGCCCCATGGTGTTGAGCATCACGCGACGCTCCACATCCTTCTTGCCGACGAAGGGGAGCAGGGCGCCCACCCCCATATCGAAACCGTCGGTGATGGCAAACCCGATCAGCAGCACGCCGACCAGCACCCACCAGACCAGACGCAACAGTTCGTAATCAAACATGGGTCACTCTCCTTATGCCTTGCTCTGTTCGAAGTGGTACTTGCCCGTCTTCAGGCTGCTTGGGCCCAGGCGCGCATACTTGAACATCAGGTACATCTCGATGATCAGCAGTACGGTGTAGAACAGGAAGATCCCGATCAGAGAGAACCAGATCTCGGACGCAGGAATGTTGGATGCAGAGACATAAGTCGGCAGCATCTCGGCGATGGTCCAGGGTTGACGACCATATTCAGCGACAAACCAGCCCGCCTCGATGGCGATCCAGGGCAGCGGAATGCCGTACAGCAGCGCCTTGAGCAGCCACTTGCGCTCGCCGATCTTGTGGCGGGTGCTGTCATAGAAGGCCAGACCGATCAGCACCAGCATCAGGATGCCGCAGGCGACCATGATGCGGAAGGCGAAGAACAGCGGCAGTACCTGCGGGATGGAGTCATCCACGGCGGCCTTGATCTGCTCGTCGGTGGCGTCGGTCACGTTGGGGGTGTAACGCTTGAGCAGCAGACCGTAGCCCAGATCCTGCTTCACTTCGTCGAAGCGGGCGCGGGTATCGTCGGACTTGTCACCGGATTGCAGCTTGGTCAGCAGGTCGTAGGCGGTCATGCCGTTGCGCACGCGCAGCTCATGCTCGCTCTTGAGATCCTTGAGACCAGTCACCTGACCGTCCAGGGAACGGGTGGCAATGATGCCGAGGGCATAGGGGATCTTGATGGCGTAGTCGGTGCGCATCTCCTCCTGGTTCGGGATCCCGAACAGGGTGAAGGATGCCGGAGCCGGCTCCGTGTTCCACTCAGCCTCGATGGCTGCCAGTTTCACCTTCTGCACTTCCCCGGTCTCGTAGCCGGACTCGTCACCCAGCACCAGCACGGAAAGGATGGAGGCCATGCCGAACGCGGCCGCGATGGCGAAGGAGCGACGAGCGAACGCCACATCACGATTCTTCAGCAGGTAATAGGAGGAGATCCCGAGCACGAACATGGCGCCCGTGGTATAGCCTGCCGCCACGGTGTGGACGAACTTGACCTGGGCAACCGGGTTGAACACCAGGTCGGCGAAGCTCACCATCTCCATGCGCATGGATTCGAAGTTGAACTCGGCACCCACCGGGTTCTGCATCCAGCCGTTGGCGACCAGGATCCACAGTGCGGAGAGGTTGGTCCCGAGCGCCATCAGCCAGGTAGCCGCCAGGTGCTGGTGCTTGCTGAGACGATCCCAACCGAAGAAGAACATACCGACGAAGGTGGACTCCAGGAAGAAGGCCATCAAACCTTCGATGGCCAGCGGGGCCCCGAAGATGTCGCCAACATAGTGGGAGTAGTAAGCCCAGTTGGTACCGAACTGAAACTCCATGGTGAGCCCGGTGGTAACCCCGAGGGCAAAGTTGATACCAAACAACTTGCCCCAGAACTTGGTCATGTCCCGGTACACTGTGTTGTTGGTCATCACATAGACAGACTCCATGATCGCCAGGATGAAGGCCATCCCCAGCGTCAAGGGTACAAACAGGAAGTGATAAAGGGCCGTCGCAGCAAATTGGAACCGCGATAGGTCTACCACATGCTCAGCAATCATGATGTTTCCTCACCGATTATTGGCACGGCTATTTTAAGTTTTAAGGACAAAGCTTCCATTGGAAGTCCCCGAACGGTCGGTCACCCCTCACGGACTGACCGGATTCGACTGCCACCACATTAACAACAAGGCAATATGCAGGAACAAAAAAAGCTAATGTTTAACATCTAATAAACAATAACCAGGGTTCTATTCCCGCCTATAATGATCGCTGTTTTATATCACCTTTATTTGATTGAAATCAATGTAAAACCACCCTCAATACATGTTTTTTCAAGGTAACTTATGGGGCTTTTCCCATTAATTATGGGAGCTTCATCACAAAAAACACCAAGTCGTAAATAATTGATTTAAATCAATTTTATGACACACCTAAATAGTTTCAATTCTGTTAAACAAATACGCAACCCCGGAAATAAAGCCCTCGCGTCTCGATTATTTCAATAAATGGCCAGGCTCATCCAAAAATCAATTTAAACCCAGTAAAAACACATGTTTATGCGGATTGACACCCCCACCAAAATCATTAGTTTATCTAATCAAAAGCCCATAGATTTTCTTGTTTGTCCCACCCGGAAAGAGCTCCTACAATGCGCCTCGCAGTGAGGGCATACCTCTGAATACAGGCCGGTCATTCCGGGTTCCCGGTACGTATTCGATGAACATTTCGAACCTGTTTGTTGGGATTAATGATGAAAAAGTTTGTTGCCAAGACCATCCGTTACTACAAGCTTTCTTTCGTTCAACTCTATCAAATGAACCGACTCTGAAGCCTCGCGACGGCTCCTCTGTTTTTTCCCGACCGGTCTGCAGACGCGCTCACTGTCTGTGAACATCCATCCTGAATTGTCTTTGCCCACCGCCTGTGCCGTGGGCTTTTTTTTGCCCGCAAAACAAAAAGCCGCCTCAAGGGCGGCTTTTTGGTTCATATCGCAACGTCTACTGATCTGCCGGTCGTTCCAGGCCAAAGTGTGCGTAGGCTCTCTGAGTTGCGATCCGCCCTCTGGGTGTACGTTGCAGATAGCCTTGCTGGATCAGATAAGGTTCCAGCACGTCTTCTATGGTGTCCTTCTCCTCACCGATGGCGGCGGCCAGGTTGTCGAGCCCGACAGGCCCCCCCATAAACTTGTCGATGACGGCCAACAATAGCTTGCGATCCATGAAGTCGAAACCTTCATTGTCCACGTCCAGCATGTCCATAGCACGGGCCGCAATGGGTCCGTCAATTCGCCCGTCAGACTTCACCTGGGCAAAATCTCGTACCCGCCTTAACAAACGGTTAGCAATGCGCGGTGTCCCCCGGGAGCGACGGGCTACCTCGAGAGCGCCGTCTTCCGTCATGTCGAGCCCGAGGCAGCGGGCGCTGCGAGAGACGATGTCGGTCAGGTCCTTGACGTTGTAAAACTCGAGGCGCTGCACGATGCCAAACCGGTCACGCAGGGGGCTGGTGAGGGAGCCGGCCCGGGTGGTGGCACCGATCAGGGTGAAGGGAGGGAGATCGAGCTTGATGGAGCGGGCCGCCGGCCCCTCCCCTATCATGATGTCGAGCTGATAATCCTCCATGGCCGGGTAGAGCACCTCCTCCACCACCGGGCTGAGACGGTGGATCTCGTCGATGAAGAGCACATCGTTCGGTTCCAGGTTGGTGAGGAGCGCCGCCAGATCGCCGGCCTTCTCCAGCACGGGGCCCGAGGTGGTCTTGATGTTGACCCCCATCTCGTTGGCGACGATGTTGGCCAGCGTGGTCTTGCCAAGGCCGGGAGGCCCGAAGATCAGCAGATGATCGAGGGCCTCCCCGCGCTGGCGGGCGGCCTCGATGAAGATCTCCATCTGATCGCAGACGTGATCCTGTCCGGTGTAATCGGCCAGCTTTCTGGGCCGGATGGCCCGATCGATGATCTCGTCCTCACGGGCGGCACCGGCCGAGATGAGGCGATCCGCTTCAATCATTGTCTACCTCACACCAGGCTGCGCAGGGATTCACGAATGATCTCCTCTACCGACATGCCGTCGGCGGCCACCTTGCTGACGATCTGGCTGGCCTGCTGCGGCTTGTAGCCGAGGGCCACCAGTGCACTGGCCGCTTCCTCACTCGCATCCGGGGCACGCAGCGGGCTCTCTTTCGCGGGCAGGGTGATTTCGGCCGGGGAGAAGAGATCGTGGCTGACCCAGCCCTTGAGGCGGTCTTTCATCTCCACCACCAGGCGCTCGGCGGTCTTCTTGCCCACGCCGGGCAACTTGACCAGGGAGCTTATCTCCTCGCGCTCAACGCTCATCACAAACTGGGTGGCCGTCATGCCGGAGAGAATGGCCAGGGCCAGCTTGGGGCCGACCCCGTTGGTCTTGATCAGCTCGCGAAACAGCGCCCGCTCCTGCTTGTGGTTGAAGCCGTAGAGCAGCTGGGCATCTTCACGCACCACAAAGTGGGTGTGAATGACGGCCTCCTTCCCGAGTTCGGGCAGATCATAGAAGCAGCTCATGGGCATATGAACCTCATATCCCACCCCTCCGACTTCCAGCAACACCTCGGGGGGTTGCTTCTCGATGATGACGCCTCTCAAGCGACCGATCATGTTCTTTTCCTCGCCACGCAGACTCTCGCAAATTGGGTCATAGCATAAAGAATAACTGGATAAGTATCCAGCATAGGTCCATGCAGATCATGGGATGACCAGCTCTTCATACCCGGCCATTTCCCTCGTTCAGAACACAGTCTGTCACTTTATTTTCCATCGGGGATGGCACATCTTCGTCATTGATTGAACACTGAAATGGTCTTGTTCGGCACCATGGAAGGCTTGAATCATGAAAATCGTCACCACATCCAACCTCGGACTCACCATTCTGCTCGGCTGCACCTTGGGCATGGGGGCGATCGGCTGGTATGGCAGCCAGCGGCTGGCTGATCTGCTCTCCTACGTCCTGGGTGCCGCCTGGCAGACGGCAGATGGTGCTATGGAGGGCTCCATCGAACTCGGCAACCAGTCGCTCTATATCCAGAAAATGCTCTCGGGGATCCCCCTCGACGCACCGGAACTGCAACGGGCAAAAGAGGCGGCCAGCGACGCCTTGCGCCGGGTGGAGCAAGGCGGGCTCATCGATGGGGCGGCCATTACCACACTGAAGCAGCATGAGCAGACCTATCAGCAAGAGCAGGCACAGCTGCTGACACTCTATCGCACCTTCACGAGCGCCGATGAGGCGCTGCGTGCCAGTTCGGAACGCATGTCACGCCTCTCGACTAGGCTGGAGGTGATCGGTGACGAGGCCGTCGAGAGCCTCACCCGCTCACCGGATCAGGCCATCAGCTGGAACGGCGGCCTCGCGACCCGCTGGCAGGCGGCCGATGGCGGCATGGAGGCCAACATCGGATTCCTGCGCCAGCTCTATGCGCTGGAGAAGATGCAGAGCGAAGGCCCTACTCCTGCCATCCAGGCCGAGCTGGCACAAGCCACCCGCTTCTATCAGGACGCGGTTGACGGCATGCTGGCAACCGGCCAGTTCGATGTGCCCGGTGACGGGGAGTTTGCAGGCCAAATGCTCTCCACCCAGTATCGCGCCCTGCAAGCCGACAATGCCCGCCTGATCCGTGAATGGACCACAGCCCTGAGCGCTTATCAGAACCAGCTGGCCCGTTACGAACACAGTGCCGACCAGCTCAGGCTGGCTCTGGTCGAGGTCGAGGCCCAGGGGGACGCCACCGTCGAGGATCAGGTTCACCAGCTCAACGCCATCATCGACTACACCAGGGGACTCATCCTGGGGGGCTTGCTGCTCAGCCTGCTGATCGTCACCTGCTGCGGCTTCTGGCTGGTGCGCACCATTGTTCGCCCGCTACTCCAGGTCGACAAGCGCATGCAGGACATCGCCGCCGGGGAAGGAGATCTCAATGCCCGCATCAACCTCTCACGCGACGACGAGATTGGCTCCCTGGCCGGCAGCGTGGATCGCTTCATCGAGAAGCTGCAGAAGATGATCAGCGCCACCATGGACAACAACCAGCACATCAACCAGCACGTGCACACCTCGGTCAACCGGGTCCAGGCCATCAGCCAGAGCAGCCGCCAGACCGCAGCGCATGCCCAGGCGCTGCACCACGACAGCGAGCAGATGGTGCAGGTGGCCACCACCATCTCGGACAACTGCAACCTGGCGGCACACAACGCCAACGAGGTGCGCCAGCTCACCACGCAAAGCAGCCAGTATGTCTCCTCCGCCACCGCCGGCATGCAGCGGGTGGTCATGGAGGTGGGTGAATGTGCCACCGCCATCAACGCCCTCAAGGAGCAGGCAGGGCAGATTGGCCAGATCATCTCCACCATCAGCAATATCTCGGAGCAGACCAACCTGCTGGCACTCAATGCCGCCATCGAAGCCGCCCGGGCGGGCGAGATGGGGCGCGGTTTTGCCGTGGTGGCCGACGAGGTGCGCACCCTGGCCAATCGCACCGCCACCTCCAGTGCCGAGATAACGGATGTGATCAACAGCATCCAGCAGCAGACAGAGCAGGCTTATCTGATGATGCAACGCAACCTGAAAACCGTGGAATCGGGTATGGCGGACTCCGACAACACCAAGCAGATCCTGTTCAAGGTAGAAGAGGCCATCGATCAGCTCGCCGACATGGTGCAACAGGTGGCAGAGGCGACCAGCCAGCTCTCCCACACCCTGGGGCACACCACGGGCAAGGTTTCGGATATCAGCCTGCAGGCCCAGACGGGCGAACAGGAAGCCCAGGAGTGCCTGCAACTGGCCTCCTCCCTCCATCAGGCCAGCCAGCAGCAACAGCAGTTGCTGTCGCAATTTCGGGTCTAGTGCGGGCGGGGCAAGGCCCCCGCCCTCCCCCCAGCGCCGCTGAATTTAGCCCTTGGGCCGGGGGGCTTCGCCTGTTAAAATTCCGCACTTGAAATTTTCCAGGGCCAAGCCGCCCGAACTAGCGAAGGTCTACCGCGATGCGTACCAGCCAATATCTGCTTTCCACTCTCAAGGAAACCCCCTCCGACGCTGAAGTTGTCAGCCACCAGCTGATGCTGCGCGCCGGGATGATCCGCAAACTCGCTTCCGGCATGTACGCCTGGCTGCCGACCGGCCTGCGGGTCCTGAAGAAGATTGAAAACATCGTCCGCGAAGAGATGAACAATGCGGGTGCCGTCGAAGTATCCATGCCGGTGGTACAGCCCGCCGAGCTGTGGCAGGAGTCCGGCCGCTGGGATGACTACGGCCCCGAGCTGTGCCGCCTGACCGACCGTCACAACCGCCCTTTCGTGCTGGGTCCGACCCACGAAGAGGTGATCACCGCGCTGGTCCGTTACGAAGTGAACAGCTACAAGCAACTGCCGCTCAACCTCTACCAGATCCAGACCAAGTTCCGCGACGAAGTACGCCCCCGTTTCGGCGTGATGCGTGGCCGCGAATTCCTGATGAAGGATGCCTACTCCTTCCACATCGACAAGGCCTCGCTGGTCGATACCTATGAGAAGATGCACGCTGCCTACTGCAAGGCGTTCACCCGCATGGGTCTGAACTTCCGTCCGGTGCAGGCCGATACCGGCTCCATCGGGGGTACCGGCTCCCACGAATTCCAGGTGCTGGCCGAGAGCGGTGAAGACTTGATCGCCTTCTCCGATAGCTCCGATTACGCCGCCAACATCGAGATGGCTGAAGCGCTGGCACCGGCCGGCGAGCGCGCTGCCGCCACTGCTGCCCTGACCAAGGTGGCTACCCCGGCCGTCCACACCATCGACGAAGTGGCCGCCTTCCTGAACGTGGCGCCGACCGCCATCGCCAAGACCCTGCTGGTACTGGCAGAGGAAGATGAGCACGGCAAGCAGGCCGTCATCGCCCTGGTACTGCGTGGCGACCACGAGCTGAACGAAATCAAAGCCGAGAAGCTGGCTGGTGTTGCCAACCCGCTGACCTTCGCCAATGACGAGCAGATCAAAGCGGCCGCCGGTTGCGATGCAGGCTCCATCGGCCCGGTCGGCTTTGCCGGTCGCATCATCGTCGATCGCAGCGCCGCCCATCTGAGCGATTTTGTTTGCGGCGCCAACGAGACCGGTTTCCACCTGACCGGTGCCAACTGGGATCGCGACATCGCCTCTTTTGAGGTTGCCGACCTGCGCAACGTGGTGGAAGGTGATCCGAGCCCGTGCGGCCAGGGCAAGCTGCTGCTCAAGCGCGGTATCGAAGTGGGCCACATCTTCCAGTTGGGCACCAAGTACTCCGAAGCGATGAAGGCGAGCGTGCTGAACGAAGGCGGCAAGTCCGTCACCATGGAGATGGGTTGCTACGGTATCGGGGTTTCCCGTCTGGTGGCTGCCGCCATCGAGCAGAACAACGACCAGTACGGCATCATCTGGCCGGATGCCATCGCCCCGTTCGAAGTGGCCATCGTGCCGATGAACATGCACAAATCCGAGCGCGTCGCCCTGCAGGCACAGCAGTTCTACGCCGAGCTCAAAGCCGCCGGGGTGGACGTGCTGTTCGACGACCGTAAAGAGCGCCCGGGTGTGATGTTCGCCGACATGGAGCTGATCGGTGTGCCCCACGCCATCGTCATCGGTGACCGTGGTCTGGACAACGGCGTGGTGGAGTACAAGTGCCGCCGCTCCGGCGAGAAGCAGGAAGTGGCGATCAAAGAGATCGTTGCCATGCTCAAGGCCAAGCTGGGTCGCTGATAACGCCGACACCGCCTTTCGCTTTTCATAGGAAAGCCCCGAGTGCCACGGCACTCGGGGCTTTTTATATGGCTCTCAGCCATGATGCACAAAAATGCGTCTCCAGCGTGAACCAATGAGATAACTGCATTGCCCTGTACACGGCACGGCTGATTTCCTAGACTGGCGCTCTTTACCCAGCTTGCCCGAGAAGTTATGTCCATCGCCTCAGCCAATACCGTTGTCGTGCTCGACTTCGAGACCACAGGGCTTTCACCCGGACAAGGGGATAGAGCCATCGAGGTCGGTGCCGTCAGAATCAAGGATGGCCATATCAGTGAGCGTTTCTCGGCATTGATGAATCCGGGCTTCAACGTGAGCAGCTTCATCGAGCAATATACCGGGATCAGCAATGCCATGCTGAAACAGGCTCCCCCCTGTAACGAGGTGATGGCGGATTTCGTCGACTTTATCGGTGATGACAATCTGGTCGCCCACAACGCCTCCTTCGACAAGCGCTTTCTGGATGCGGAAATAGAGCGATTGCCGGCGCAATACCGCGGCCAGTTCGCCTGTTCCCTGCTGCTATCGAGGCGCCTGTTTCCCGATGCCCCGGATCACAAGCTGGGTACCCTGGTGCAATACCGGAGTCTGCCCAATGACGGGGTGTTTCACCGTGCCCTGGCGGATGCAGAGGTGACGGCCCACCTCTGGCTTGCCTTGTTGGAAGAGCTGGCGTGTCGACATGGCATTATCGACCCGGACTTTGAATTGCTGCTGACCCTTGGCAAGAAGCCAAAACAGGTGATTCCATCCTTCCTGCGGGAATATGCGACTCGGAAATAATATGTGCCGACATGCATCATCAATCATCCATGCCATGTCGGCACTGAATTTACCCGCCTTCAAATCCATGATGGCCCGGCGTAAAGAGAGGCAGGCAAGCAGATAATTTAGCACTGCACATCAATGAAAAAGCGCGCCAAATGGCGCGCTTTTTGTTTCCTTGTCATCTGGCGACGGGGCAGGTTCACGGCGCTTCAGGCATTGCGACCGATAAAGAGATCGGTCACATGGCAGCTGCTTCTCGCGGCCAGCGCATCCAGCATGTAGGCTGCCGCGTCTTCCGGCGTCATGAAGCCACTCGAATCCACGTGATCCGAATTCTCCCAGAACTCGCTGCGGATCCCGCTCGGATAGAGGTTCACCAGTCGCAGGGGAGCACTCTTCAGCTCGGCCCGCAAGGATTCGAGAAAGCCGCGCATGCCCCATTTGGAGGCGCAATAGAGGCTCTCGTTGGCCTTGCCGGTCTGGGCGGCAGAGGAGAGCACATTCGCCAGCACCCCGCCCTTGTCACTGATGAGGCGCACCGTCTGCTGGGCCACCAGTATGGTGGAGATGAGATTGCTCTCCACCACCCGGCGGATCTGCTCGGCGGTGTAGACACCCACCGGACCGAACTCGCCGACACCGGCACAGTGGATCACCATGTCGGGCAGACCGCCCCACTCCACCGCAGCGGCAAAGGCGACATCCACCTCTTCGTGGTGCGCGAGATCGGCAGCAATGCCGATCACCGCCTTGCCGAGCAGCTCTTCCTGCTCCTGCAGTTTCTGGTAACGGCGACCCATCATGGAAACCTGATGGCCGCGTTCAACCAGCCCTATGGTCAGGGCGCGGCCCAGTCCGGACCCCGCGCCAGTCACTATGATGTGGCCCATGTGTGCTCCTCAGGGAGATCAGAAGGTGAATTCACCACCGATGAACCAGCCGTCGATGGTCTGATCGACGCGATCGAAGTCCATCTCGGCCTCACGCCAGCCGGCGCGGATCTTGAGCGGCACGGAAGAGAACTTGTAGGAGCCGCCCAGACGGTAGTCATAGTTGTCGGCATCCTGCACCCGCATATCGCCAAACGCAGCAAAGCCGGTCCCCGGGATGCGTACTTCACCCCCGGTGTAGGCCATCAGCACATCCTTGTCATAGGAGTAGTGCTGGGTGTTGAAATCACCGTCGTAGCGACGACCGGTCAGACCCAGATCGATCTGGAACAGGTCGTTGTTGAACAGGCGATAGTAGAGGCTCAGGTCGTAAGCCAGCAGATCGTTGTTGAAGCTGCCGCCGCTGCTGCTGAAGTCGGACATTTCGAACTTGGCGTTGGGCAGCAGCAGGATGCCGTGCTCCAGTTGCAGGTAGCCGCTCCAGTTGTAGTTCTCGTCGTAGCTGCCATCGGCACCCACGCTGCTGAGCTGGCCACTTCCCTGGGCATTCCACAGATCGGCACCCGCCGCAAAACGCCAGTCATTGGCGGCCATGGCCCCATGGCTGAGCAGAGCCATCACAGTGCCGGCAATCAGGGTCTTCTTCATCACTTCGCTCCATTTTGGACTGGAAAGGCCATCATTTTACCCGCTGGGCAAGGAATACCTAGAGTAAAAAGCTGAACAAGCGTCCATAAATGTCAGTGCTTCATCCCTTTCATGGGTTCGACCGGCTTCACGGGCAGGCTCAGTGACAGCGTCTGACCATCGTCCAGGGTCAGGGTCAGCGGGAAGGGCGTGCCCTGGGCCAGGGTATGGATGTCGAACAACATGATGTGCAGGCTGCCGGGCTTGAGCACGGCCTCCCCCTTGGCCGGGATCTCGATGCTCTCCACCTGGCGCATCTTCATGACGCCGTTCTCGTGCAAATGGGTGTGCAGCTCGACACGGCCCGCCTCAGGGGACGCTCCCGCCACCAGTTTCACCGGTTTGTCCCCATCGTTCCTGAGCACCATGAACGCCGCCGTGTTCGGCGAGCCAGGGGGCAGCAGGCGCACATAACCATCGACCGCGTCGACCTTGGCCAGGGCCGGGGCGGCCAGAAGCAGTGCCATGGTGGAATAAAACGCACGTTTAAACATGGTTGAAATCCTTTTATGATGTTGTTAAACGAGACAAAGCTTACCCCTGTGGCAAGCTTTTGACAGCCCCCGACAACAAGGATTCAGACATGGCCCTCACAATTCTGGCCGAACAGCAGGACGGCTTGCTCACCCTGACCTTCAATCGACCGGAAAAGCGCAATGCCCTCAACACGGAGACGTATCTGGCGCTGACCGACGCACTGCGCCAGGCCGCCTGGGACGAAGAGGTCCATGTGCTGCTGTTGCAGGGCCAGGCGGAGTGCTTCACCGCCGGCAACGATCTGGACGACTTTGTTGGCAAGCACGCCCTTGAGCCGGACGATCCCATCCTGCAATTTCTGCACACCCTGGCCGACTTCCCCAAACCGGTGATCGCCGCCGTGGGCGGCCCGGCAGTCGGCATCGGCACTACCCTGCTGCTGCACTGCGACCTGGTCTATCTGGCTGACAACGCCCGGCTGCAGCTGCCTTTCGTCGAGCTGGGACTGGTGCCGGAGTTTGCCGCCAGCCTGCTGCTGCCACGCGCCGTAGGTCACCTCAAGGCGGCGGAGCTGTTGCTGCTGGCAGAGGCCATAGATGGAGAAGAGGCGCTGCGTCTCGGGCTCGCCAACCGGGTGCTGGCCCCGGCGGACCTGCTCCCCTTCGCTCGGGAGCAAGGGCTGAAACTGGCGGCCAAGCCGCCGATGGCGCTCCAGAAGAGCAAGGCGCTGCTCAAGCAGGAGCTCAAACAGGCGGTGCATTTCGTCATCGACCTGGAAGCGCGCGCCTTCGCCCAGGCCCTGCAAGGGGAAGAGGCGCAAAACCGCATCGCCAGCAAGCTGCAAAAACGGCGCTGAACTCAGTTGAGACGGAACCGGCCTATCAGCTCACAGCCCTGCACCCTGTCCTGCACCTGGATAAGCCGGGCGATCTCCGGATTGGGGTGGCGCTTCAAGAAGGAGAGCAGGGCGGCGCGGCAGCAGCCCAGCTCGCTGATGAGAGATTCGCACTCCCGGTTGGGGCACTGGGGCACCAGGGCGGTGACCAGCTCGGAGGCGAGCTTGAGGTAGCGCAGTTCATAGGCGGGCTCTTCCATGGCACGCCAGAAGTCGGCCATGCGGTGACAGGTGGCGACCCGCATGCTGGCCAGTTCGTCCAGATCCCCGGAGGCCAGCTCATACACTTCCCCCAGGGCCTGCTGATAGAGGCAGATCGCCGTGCCCAGAGCCCCCATGCCAAGGGCATTCTCCGCCTCCAGCATGTAACGTTGCCAGTTCTGATGTTCCATGTTCCTCTCCTTTGCCGACACGAGTGGAGTCTGTATCATGGCCAATCGAGAACAAATATCAACCAGACCCTTTGTGCAGGATCCCTCAACCCGCCGTTCTGGGCTGATTGACGCGACACTGCTTGCCGGGGTAACCAGGCAGATCCGCCGCCTTGCTGCTGCACGCCAGCCGTTTGGCTTCGGCGAGGCGATCCGCGAGGTTGACCTCATCGATCGGCTGCCAGGCCATCTGCTGGCCGAGCCAGCTGGCCCAGGCAAACTCGACGAAGTAGACCTGATCCTTCTTGCTGAAGTAGCCCGCATCCTGCAACAGCCCCGCCAGGGTGCGGTAGGGATAATCCGGCAATTCACCGATATGACCGGGCAACTGCTCGGGAGTCAGGGGTTGACCCCGTTCATCCTTGAGCCAGGCCCAGTGGTTGTTCTGCATCTGGCTCCAGAAATTGGCCCTGTCCTGCAACCGTGCAATCACCTTGACCCTGACCTGCTTCACCCCCTGCTGCCACAGCGCCTTGGTCAGGTGGTGCCTGTCCACCAGCCAGTAACCCCCATCCGGCGCGATGACGATGGGGATCTCTTTCTTTTTCATCAGTTTGTCGAGCTGCTTCTCGCTCTTGTCCGCCAGCTCCCGGGCAGTTGTATCCACCTGCAACTGCCCCACGCCGCCCTGGGTGGGGTGCAGCGCCTCTATGTTCACCTCGCACCAGCTTCCCACCGGGCTGCTCTTCTCGCACGGGGCCAACGCCCAAGCGCCCTGGCTCAGCACGCAGACCAACAAGATCCATGCTCTCATCATTCTCTCCTTTTCCTAGCGCTCACGGCGCCCCTTCGTTGACAGCCGCATCGGATATCAATGGGACTCATGCTGGCGGTCTGACCAGCAAAGGGGATATCATGATTTCCCATCTGCCGGCGATGCATTCTCGCCGAGTTTTCTCCCCGCTTCACACATTTTGAAGGATTCACCATGAAAGGATGGAGCCCCCTGCTGGCCCTGCTGGGCTGTGCCTGCGTCCAGGCTGCCGATGTGCCGCCCGGCACCCCACTCGCCGCCGAACAGGCCGTCGTCCGTCATCTCAAGGATGAACCGGCGAGCCTGAGCCCTCTCAAGCTGGTGGGACTGCCGGAGCTGCAGGTCCTCAGAGACCTTTACGAGGGGCTGCTGACCCAGGGGCCGGACGGCAAGGTACTGCCCGGGGTGGCATCCCGCTGGGACAACGAGGGGAACCAGACATTCACCTTCCACCTGAGGCCGGATGCCCGCTGGTCCAACGGCGACCCCGTGCGCGCCGCCGACTTCGTCTATGGCTGGCGCAAGCTGGTTGACCCCAGGGAAGCCGCCACTTTCGCCTGGTTCGCCCAGCTCGCCCGCTTCGACAAGGTGGACGACATAGTGGCAGGCAAGCTGGCCCCCGATGCGCTCGGGGTGGAGGCCGTCGATGACCATACCCTGAAGGTGACCCTCTCCCAGCCGGTGCCCTATTTCCTGAGCCTGCTGACCCACCCCAGCCTGTCGCCCCTGCACCAGGCCAGCATGGAACAATATGGCAACCAGTGGACCCAGCCCGGCAAGCTGGTGGGCAACGGCGCCTTCGTGCTGAGTCACCGGGTGGTGAACGAGAAACTGGAGCTGACGCCCAATCCCTACTACTGGGATCGCGCCCACACGGTGCTGACCCGCGTCACCTTCGTGCCCATCAACCAGGAGAGCGCGGCCACCCACCGCTATCTGGCCGGGGATCTGCACATCACCGAATCCTTCCCCAAGGAGCAGTACCAGAGCCTGATGGCCCAGATCCCGGGGGAGGTCTATACCCCGGAACAGCTCGGCACCTACTACTACGCCTTCAACACCCAGCGCCCGCCCCTCAATGATGTGCGGGTGCGCCAGGCGCTCTCCTACACCATCGACAGGGGCCTGATTGCCGACAAGGTGCTGGGCACCGGGGAGAAACCGGCCTACCACTTCACCCCGGACGTGACCGCCGACTTCGACCCCAAGCCCAATCTGCTCTCCACCAGCAGTCAGCAGGCGCTGGACGAGCGTGCCAGAGCCCTGCTGAAAGAAGCGGGCTACGGCCCAAGCAATCCCCTCAAGCTGACCTTGCTCTACAACACGGCGGAAATTCACAAGAAGATGGCGCTGGCCATCGCCAACCTGTGGAAACAGAAGCTGGGGGCCCGGGTCGAGCTCACCAACCAGGAGTGGAAAACCTATCTCGACAGCCGTCAAAGCGGCCAGTTCGAGGTGATCCGCTCCTCCTGGGTCGCCGATTACAACGACCCCTCCGCCTTCCTCGGGCTCTGGGGATCGGGCCACAGCGGCAACATGGCCCGGTTCGCCAACCCGGCTTACGACAAGCTGCTGGCGCAGGCGGCCAACAGTCAGGATCCCGCAGAACGGGCCCGCCTGTTCGATGAGGCCGAGGCCATCTTGCAGAAGGAGGCCCCCATCGCCCCCATCTACCAGTACACCAATGCCCGGCTCATCAAGCCCTGGCTCAAGGGGTATCCCATCAACAACCCGGAAGACGTGGCCTACAGCCGTCAGCTCTACCTCGTCAAACACTGAGTCCGGGGAGGGGTCGGGACATCTGACCCCTCCTGGCACTGTTCCTGTTCAAGTTCCCGGCATAAAATGCCGCCTCTTTTCATTCATCAACCCCGTGATCCGATCCTGCCATGCGTGCTCTGCTCCTGATTGCCCTGTTTGTTGCCCTTCCCGCCAAGGCCGCCGATGAAACCGAATGCCGCCAGGCCTTCCTCGAATGGATGTTGAGCCAGCAGAAGCAGTTCAGCGACCGCAAGGCCAGCAAGATGGAGCGGCGCAATGCCGAACGAGCCATCGATCAGGCCCGGGATGCCTTCGCCAAGCAGGAGAGTTTCTGCCAGACCATGGCCTGGGTCGCCAGCACAGAAGACAATGACCCCCGCTTCAAGCCGAGGACGGGGGAGATCCACGACTTCACTCCCCGCGGCTGAGCCGCCATCTACGACTTTTTTCAGCCTTTCCCGTGTTGATTTATTGACCCAAGCCAAGGTGGTGTAACAGTCCACATCTACAATGACGCCGTAACAATCACAAAAATAAAAAATAATTTTATCAGTTACTTGGCTCATTCAGGATGCGCACATGACCACAACCCGGCACGAAGGGGAGATCCGTTTCCCCGATCACATATCACTGATCTCGACCACGGATCCCGCCAGTCACATCACTTATGCCAACCAGCACTTTTGCGATGTGGCGGGCTACAGCGCGACCGAAATGGAAGGGGAGCCCCACAATCTGGTCCGCCACCCCGACATGCCCAAGGCCGCGTTCGCCGACATGTGGCGCCGCCTGCAACAAGGAAAGAGCTGGATGGGGCTGGTAAAGAACCGCGCCAAGAGTGGTCAGTTCTACTGGGTCAACGCCTACGTCACGCCGATTCTCAACGATCAGCAGCAGATCATCGAATACCAGTCTGTCCGCACCCGTCCCCAGGATCACGACATCGCCTGGGCAGAGCAGCTCTATGCCCGGATCCGTGACGGCAAGGCACTGCCCTGGCTGACCCGGCTGACTCTGGAGCCGGGGCAGCTGTGTCTACTGCTCTCTGGCACCGCCCTGCTCGGCATGGGGGCCAGTCTGGTCACCGGCCAGCCGGGGTGGGGCGTCATCACCCTGCTCTGCTTGCTGGCCCAGATGGGACATGGCAGGCATCTGCAACGGCGGCTGGCCAGGCTGCTGACCATGGCGGGCGAGGAGCAGGGCAGCGCCCTTTGCCAGGTACTCTATGCCAGGCGTCAGGACAGCCTGGCCGCCCTTGAACTGCTGCTGCGCATGAAGAAGGCGGAGCTGCGCGCCGTGGTGGGTCGCAGCGCGGACACCAACCAGCAGATCCTGCAGGCGGCGGAGGATGACAGGGGGCATATCCAGACCATAGACACTCACCTGCAACAGCAGCGGGCCCAGAGCGAGCAACTGGCGGCGGCCATCACCCAGATGAGCCAGTCCATCCGCGATGTGGCTGACAATGCCCACCAGGCCAATGCGCTGGTGGGCGAGGTCCAGCAGGTGTCCGCCAGTGGCCAGCAGGCGCTGGCCACCACCCGGGATTCGGTCGACAGGCTTCATCAGGAGCTGGACGCCAGCCAGGGCGTGCTGGCGCGCCTGACCCAGGACAGCCAGAAGATCAACGGCATTCTGGAGGTGATCGGGCAGATTGCGGATCAGACCAACCTGCTCTCCCTCAATGCGGCCATCGAGGCGGCACGGGCCGGTGAACAGGGGCGCGGCTTTGCGGTGGTGGCCGACGAGATACGGGCCCTGGCCCAGAAGACCCGCAGCTCCACCGGCGAGATAAGCGACATGATAGGGGCGCTGCAACAGAGCACCCGGCAACTGTCCGATGGCATGGAGCAGGGGGCCCAGACATCAGTGCTCTGCCAGCAGCACATGGGGGCCACCGCCGAGGTGCTCGACCAGATCAACCGGATGCTGGCCCGGGTGACCCACACCAGCGACGAGATAGCCCAGGCGGTGAGCCAGCAGGCGGATGTCACCAGCACCCTGGATCAGGGGATCCACCAGATCCACCAACTGGCGAGCCACACCGCGGACAACAGCCGTCAGGCCCTCGATGGCATCACCCTGCTGGTGGAGCGGCTGCAAAACCTCTCCCGCCTGATCAACCAGTTCCACGACTGACCCCCTTGCCGTGTAGTTTGGCGCGCCTCCGGGCGCGCTGCCGATCTCTCCTCTCCTTCACGACGACAGGCTCCCGCCGGGGGCAAGAAGTCCGTCTCAGGATTTGCCCTTGAACTGCTTGATGCTGCGCTTGCCCTGGGTGCGACGGTTCGCCTGCTTGTCTCTTGGCGCCCGTTTGCTCTCCCCGCTGGCGGGTTTGTCGGTCACCGGGAAACCTGCCAGCGCCGCCAGGGGCAGGGGCCGACCGGTCAGGGCCCGGATCCCCTCGAGCGCCTCCCCATCCCCGTGGCAGGTAAGGGAGATGGCCAGACCGCTCTGTCCGGCACGGGCGGTACGACCGATACGATGCACGTAGACGGGCGCATGGTCCGGCAGATCCAGATTGATCACCACGGGCAATGCCTCCACGTGGATGCCGCGCGCCATCAGGTCCGTGGCCACCAGCACCCGCACCCTGCCCTCCTTGAAATCCGCCAGCGCCTGCTCCCGCGTGGCCTGATCCTTGTTTCCATGCAGGGCCGCCACCGTCATGCCAGCCCTGGCCAGTTTCTTGGCCACCCCGTCCGCGTCGTCCCTGGCACTGATGAAGACCAGCACCTGGGGCCACTCTCCGGCCTCCAGCAGGGCGATCAGCGCAGGCACCTTGCTGCTCCTGTTGACCAGATAGAGCCGCTCCTCGATGTCGCTCACCAGGCTGTTGAGCGGCTCGGCCTCGATGCGCACCGGATCCTGCAGCAGGCCCGAGGCCAGGCTCTCCAGCTCGACCGGCAAGGTGGCGGAGAAGAGCATCTGCTGCCGCGCCTCCGGCATCGCCTTCATCAGCCACTGGATATCGGGCCAGAACCCCATCTCCAGCAGGCGATCCGCCTCATCCAGCACCAGCATGCGCAGGGCACCCAGCCCCAGCGTCTGCTGGGCCAGCAAGTCCCGCAACCGTCCGGGGGTCGCCACCAGCAGTTGGGGGCCGAGAGCCAGTTCCCGCTCCTGCCACTCCTGGGCCACACCGCCACACAGGGTCAGGAGGCGCACCCCCAACCCGTCGGCAATCTCCTGCAGGGCGGCGCTCACCTGGCTTGCCAGCTCCCGGGTGGGGACCAGTACCAATCCCTGTACCCGGTCGCTGGCTGCGTCCAGCCTCTGCAGCAGCGGCAGGCCGAATGCCAGGGTCTTGCCACTGCCGGTCCTGGCCAGGGCAAGCAGATCCCGTCCTGACAAGGCTGCAGGAATGGCTAGCTGCTGAATGGGGGTCGGTTTTTCCAGCGCTGCGGGCAGCAGGGGCAACAGGGCGGGGTCAAGGGCGAGTTCGTCAAACGTCATGGGGATCGCAGATACAGGCTGAACGAGGATGTGGAGGCGAAGTCTAGCCAGACCCACCCCATAAGTAAAAGGTTCGGGAGAGCAATAAAAACGGCCTGCCCCGTGTGAACGGGGCAGGCCGTCAGGCAATCAGCCTGTGGCGCGACTTACAGAACGGCCAGGGCGGCGGCGTAGTTCGGCTCGTCGGCGACTTCGGCCACCAGCTCGCTGTGCAGCACCTTGTCGTGCTCATCCAGTACCACGATGGCACGGGCAGCCAGACCCACCAGCGGGCCGGAGGAGAAGGCCACGCCGTAGTCCTGCAGGAAGGAGACGCCACGCAGGGTGGAGAGGTTCACCACCTTGTCCAGACCCTCGGCGCCGCAGAAACGGGCCTGGGCGAACGGCAGGTCGGCAGAGATGCACAGCACGACGGTGTTGTTCAGGGCACTTGCCTGCTCGTTGAACTTGCGCACGGAAGTGGCGCAGGTCGGGGTGTCGACGCTCGGGAAGATGTTCAGGATCTTGCGCTTGCCGGCGAAGGTCGCCAGGGTCGCATCGGACAGATCGCCAGCAACCAGGGAGAAGGGCTTGGCCTGCTCACCGGCAACGGGGAAGTGGCCGGAGACGGAGACGGGGTTGCCTTGCAGGGTGACGGTATTGCTCATGTTAGGTCCTTGATGATTGATGTGGGATCCAGGGTCCCCAGTATAGGCCCGCCACGGGATGACAAACACCCGCTAATGAAAGGGATTTGGCATCCCTTTGCGTCCCCCCTGCTCCAGGGGCAGATCAGCGGCCACTGACATGGACCCGGACAAAGAGGAGAAGAGGGCTTGACCTTGGACTTTACACCAAGGTTTACACTCGGCTCAGTCATCCAGGATCCCGCAGGGGCGGGATCCCTCAAGAGGAACGCATCATGAGCAAATCCTGCTGCAGCCATCAACACGCCGCCGCCCCCATCAAGGCCGTCAGCAAGGCCGTCACCCCACAGGCCGGGCACAGCCACACCAGCCACTGCTGCGACAACGGGGCACAGGCCAGTGGTGTCGCCAACCCGACCCGCCACGATCATCAGGGGCAAAGTGGCGCAGACAGCCCGGGTGATGAAGAGCCCCCCAGAGGCGCTTGCGCCACCGACACAGCCCACGGCCACGAACACGAACACGAACACGACCACGACCACGATCATCATGATCAGGGGCACGAGCACGCCCACACGGGCGCCGCGACCGAGCCGCCGCTGGCTAGCACCGAGCAGAACAGCCGCCGCCATAGCTGGCAGGTGCTGGGCATGGATTGTCCCAGCTGTGCCCGCAAGATAGAGACCGCCGTCAGCCGGGTGGAGGGCGTACAGCAGGCCCGCGTGCTGTTTGCCACCGAGAAGCTGGTGGTGGATCTGGCCCCCGGCCTCTCCCCCGACCCCGTTACCGCCGCCGTGCTGGCCGCCGGCTTCCAGCTCAAAGGGGGAGCTCAGAACACGGCTCGCAGCGAACCGGGCCGCAGCCCGCTGATGCAGAGAGTCAGCAACCTGCTCGGCAAATACTGGCAGCCCCTGTCGCTCGCCGGATTGATGGGGGTGGCGGCCCTGTTGCCGGCCCAGCTAGGTCAGCCGCTCTTTACCCTGGCCACCCTCTGGGGACTGTGGCCCGTCGCCCGCAAGGCGTGGGCACTGACCAGAAGCGGCTCTCCCTTCGCCATCGAGACCCTGATGACGGTCGCCGCCGTGGGGGCCCTGTTCCTCGGCGAAACCGCCGAAGCGGCCATGGTGCTGCTGCTGTTCATGCTGGGTGAACATCTGGAGGCCTACGCCGCCGGCCGCGCCCGCGCCGGGGTCACCGCCCTGATGGCGCTGGTGCCCGACAAGGCGCTGCGCATCCGCACCACTGCCGAGGGCGAGGTGCGGGAAGAAGTCGCTGCCGACCAGCTGCGCCCCGGTGACATCATCGAAATCGCCCCGGGTGCCCGCCTGGCCGCCGATGCCCGCCTGCTCGACCCCCTCGGCGCCTTTGACGAGAGCGCCCTGACCGGCGAATCCATCCCGGTGGAGCGCCGCCGGGGTGACAAGGTCCCCGCCGGCAGTCTGGCGGCGGATCGGGTGCTGCGCCTCGAGGTGGTGTCCGAACCCGGCAACAACGCCATCGACCGCATCCTGCATCTCATCGAGGAGGCCGAGACCCAGCGCGCCCCCATCGAGCGTTTCATCGACCGCTTCAGTCGCTGGTATACCCCGGCCATGATGCTGGTTGCCCTGCTGGTGGTGCTGGTACCGCCGCTCGCCTTCGGCCAGAGCTGGGACGAGTGGGTCTATCGCGGGCTGGCGCTGCTGCTCATCGGCTGCCCCTGTGCCCTGGTCATCTCCACCCCGGCGGCGGTCACCTCGGCACTGGCGGCAGCCACCCGGCAGGGTGGCCTCATCAAGGGGGGCGCCGCGCTGGAGCGCCTCGCCCACATCGATACCCTGGCCTTCGACAAGACCGGCACCCTGACCCTGGGCAAGCCGCAGCTGACTGAACTGGTGAGCCTCAATGGCCAGCCTGAGGCCGACCTGCTGGCGCTGGCGGCAGCCATCGAGCAGGGCTCCCACCACCCGCTGGCCCGCGCCGTGGTGACGGCGGCCAACGAACGGGGCCTCAGCCTCGCCGCCGCCCAGGAGCTGCGCGCCCTGCCCGGCATGGGCGTGGAAGGCCGCATCGACGGCGCCCTCTGGCAGTTGCTGGCACCGAGCCGGGTCGCCTCCCTCGATGACGCAACACGGGGCCGGGTCGCCGCCCTGGAGCTGCAAGGCAAGACAGTCGTGGTGCTCGGTCAGCCCGACACCGCTCCGGCCGCCCTGCTGGCCCTGCGCGACCAGATCCGGCCAGAAGCGGCGGCGGCGCTGCAAGAGCTCAACCAGCTCGGTCTCAAGAGCATCATGCTGACCGGCGACAACCCCCGCGCCGCCGAGGCGATCGCCGGCGAGCTCGGCATGGGCTGGCGCGCCGGCCTGCTGCCGGAGGGCAAGGTCGATGAAATCGCCAAGCTCGGCCTCAGCCAGAAGGTCGCGATGATCGGCGACGGCATCAACGATGCACCGGCCATGAAGCGGGCCAGCATCGGCATCGCCATGGGAGGAGGCACCGACGTGGCGCTGGAGACCGCCGATGCGGCGCTGACCCACAACCAGCTCGGCGGGGTCGCCGCCATGATCCGGCTCTCCCGCGCGGCACTGGCCAACATCCACCAGAACATCGCGCTGGCGCTGGGGCTCAAGGCCATCTTCCTGGTCACCAGCCTGCTCGGCATCACCGGCTTGTGGATTGCGGTGCTGGCCGACACCGGCGCCACCGCCCTGGTCACCGCCAACGCCCTGCGCCTGCTGCGAAAACGCTAGGCCGGCCGTTAACGGTACAACCAACAGCCGCCCCAACGGGGCGGTTTTTTTTATTGCCTCGCCCACGAGCAAAGAAAAAGCGCGGCTGCCGGTCGGCAGTCGCGCTTTGCTTACTCTCTCGGTGTTATCCCGCCCTTGGCGAGGCGGAATTCAACCCGGGGCTGCCGAGCCAGCCCCGGGCTCGATGGGAAAGACTTACTTGGCGCTGCACTCCTGGATGATGACGCTGCCCACCTCGCCGGAAGTCTGGGTCGGGTCAACCTTCACCAGGAAGCTCCACAGACCCTGTTCCAGCGTGATGCTGTTGTTGCCCATGCCACCGTCGCCGTGCTGGAGCGGGTAAACCTGCTCGGGCTCCAGTGCGATCAGGGTGCCACCGGCATCCTTCACGAAGAACTGCTTGCTCCAGTTGCCATCGTCGTTGGCAAACTTGAAGTCAAAGCTGCCCGCGTAGTTGAAGGCGGCCTGATAGATGGCGAGGTTGCCTTCCATCCCCTTGTAGCTCAGCTGGTAGGCCGGCTGGGCGTTCCAGTCGCTCAGACTGCCGCGCACATAGAGCGGGAAGCCGAGCGGATTGCCCGCGACGGTATCCAGCACCTTGCAGCTCTGCGCCGGTTCGGTGTAGCTGACACTCAGGGTGGGCTTGTCCTTGTTCATGGCGGTGAAGACAAACTTGTAGGTGCCAGCCTTCTCCACGTTGAACGGCAGATCCCCGCCATTGGCACAGAGCGTATTGACCTGGCCGGTCGCAAGCTGGTCGGTATCGCTGCACTTGCCGTAATTGACGGGGCCGCTCCACTCGTTGCCAGCGATCTTCACCTGGGTCGACCCCAGCTGATCCGCCGTCACCTCGGTGGTGAACTCATAGGTGAAGTTGCCACTGAAGTTCATCTTGTTGACCGGATCCCACTGATTCAGGAAACCGCGCACGAACACCTCGGTGTCACCGAAGGGAGGCAAGGTGCTCAGATCCGTCTTCTTGCTCACCGGCAGCCCCGCGCCCTGGGCACCGCTCTGCGGCTTGACGAACACCGCCGCCGACCAGGCGCCAAGGGTCAGCTGACCGCTGTCATTGGCCGCACCGCTGGCGATGCTGTCGGAGTCACGGTGGGCACCGCTCAGGACCATGCCGGTCAGATCGATGGGCTGATCCTTGCCGTCACGGAAATCACCGATGCTCTGGGGCTGATTGGTGGCGTTGATCATCACTACCAGGCCGTCGATGGCCGGATCCAGATCCGCACCGGCGCCCACCCCGTCATCCACGCTCATCACGATGAGACCCGGGATCTGCTCAGGGCCGGTGTTGCGGAAGTCGACCCGCTTGATCACCTCGGCGCCGCTGCCAAGACGCAGCAGACGAGAGGATTGACGCAGTTCGGAGAGCTCCTGGTAGAAGTTCACCATCTGATGCATCTCGGCCGAACCCGGCTTGGCGTGCTGGCCAAGCACCTGCTCGATCAGCTCGTAGTTGGCCTCGTCCTTGTCCTTGCGCGGCAGCCCTTTGTCAAAATTATTGTCACTTAAGCCGTAGTCAACCCGGTTGTACCAGTCACCGGAGTCGTAGCTGTCCCGCTCCATGGACTTGGAACGCAGCAGTTCGACACCCGCGTGGGTGAAGGGAATGCCCTGACCCAGCATGGCAGTCGCCAGAGAGACCCCCTGCATCCGCACCAGGTCGGCCCCGGCGGGTGCCTTGTACGCCAGGTTGTCGAACAGGGTCTGGTTGTCGTGCTTGTCGACATAGTTCTGGATTTCGGTCGGATCCTGGGCATAGCCCGCCGGTTGACCGTTGTAGTCGATGTCGGAGCCTTTCTTCGGAATGCCGTCCTTGTCGGTCAGCACGAACTCCTTGAGGTTGCCCGCCATGCCGAGGCGCACCAGATCGGACTGATGCAGGGCGGTGGCGAGATCGACGCCGTCCAGCTCGTTGGCATCCACCAGGGCGCCGTTGCCAAAGCCCTGGGTCTTGCGAATGGCTTCGCCGCCGTCGAACGGGCTGCCGCCGCGCACCGCGTCACGCAGCCGGTCGGAGAAGGAGCCGATGCCGGTACCGGCCAGATGCTTCTGGGTCGCCTGCACGAACCGCTTGTCATCCTGTACCTCGCCGAAGTTCCACCCCTCGCCGTAGAAGTACATGTCCGGATTGACCTTCTTCACCTCGGCCAGGGCCTGCACCATCTGATCTTTCGGGTGATGGCCCATGAGGTCGAAGCGGAAGGCATCGATCTTGTAGTCCCGTGCCCAGGTGACCAGGGAGTCATCCATCAGCTTGGCGAACATGGCGTGTTCCGGCGCCGTGTTGGAGCAGCAGGTGGAGTTTTCCACCGAACCGGTCTCCGGATTGAGGCGCTGGTAGTACCAGGGCACAATCTTGTCGAGCACGGATTTGGAACCGAGACCCGCTTCGTTGGTGTGGTTGTAGACCACGTCCATCACCACGTTCATGCCGATGTTCTGCTTGATGGCCTGCACCATCTCGCGGAACTCCTTGATCCGGGTCGTCCCCTCCGCATTGGTGGCGTAGGAGCCTTCCGGGGTGGTGTAGTGGTAGGGGTCATAGCCCCAGTTGAAGGAGTCCACCCCGCGCAGATAGCCGTACAGCTCCTGCACCACGGGGTTTTCCTTGCTGTCGCTGGCTTGCAGATCACCGAGCACGGCTTCGATGGTCTCGCCGCCACCACAGTGGCTGGCAAACCTGGAGTTCTTGACCTCGGGATTGACCTCGCACAGCTTGCTGAAGTCATCACCGATGTTGGCCACCTTGGCCGGATCCTCGTTGACGGTGGCGATGTCGAACACCGGCAGCAGATGCAGGTGGCTGACGCCGCTCTTGGCCAGGGATTTCAGGTGGGTGACGGGCACGCTGTCGCTGTCGGTCAGCCCGAGGAACTTGCCGCGGTGATCCACCGGCGTCGACTCGTCGTTGCCGGTCAGATCCCGGACGTGGGCCTCATAGATGGTGATGTCGGCGGGGTTCTTCTGGCTGTGGGGCGCCTTGAGGCTGTCCCAGCCTTCCGGCTTGAGGGCCGGATCGTCGAGATCCACCACCTGGCTGAACTCGGAGTTCATCGCCAGGCTCAGGGAGTAGGGGTCGGTCACCTGATAGGATTCCAGCTTGCGGCTGACCGGGTGATAGACCTGGATATCGTAGCGGTAGTATTTGCCGACAAGATCGCTGCCCCCCTGCACGCTCCAGCTGCCGCTGGCCTCGTCCAGGGTCATGGCGCGCTCGCCAAGCGACTTGTGCTGCTCGTCGAACAGCGCCAGCTTGACCGACTTGGCGGTCGGTGCCCAGAGCCGGAAGGTGACATTGCCCCCCTCCACCACGGCGCCGTAGGCCAGCTTGGTGGCCGCCTCGCTGTAAAGGGCATCGAGGGCACCGGCACTCTGCACCAGGGTCGCCCCCTGCAGGATGCCGTCCGCATCGGTCCCGATGGCGACCAGCTCACCCTTGAGCAGGGGCTTGAGATCTTTCCCCGCAGGCAGGGCGAAGGCGGCGGCATCCTTGAGGTGCGGGTATTTGGCCTGCTGCTCTTCGGTCAGGCTGGTCGGGCTCAGCTTGAGGTAGGGGAAATCGAATACACCCTCGCTGTTTGCCGTGATGGTGCCTGACTCTGTGTAGTAGAGGCGCACATAGGGCTTGTCCTTGCCCCCTTGCCAAATCAGGGTGTTGTCGTCGATGAGATGGGCACTGGCCCCCGCCACGCCGAAGGCGGCGGTGAAGGCTTCCGCCCGGCTGCCGAAGATCTCGTTCTTGCCGGCGACGATGGCCACGGTGCGATCCGGGTGATCACTGAAGACCACCTTCATGTCGCTGCCGGTCAGGTTCGCGAGATCGCCGTTGCGGGCGATGAAGTTGATGCAGCCTTCCATCTTGGAGAGCGGCACGACCCAGGCCGGACCAAAACTGTCCGCCGCGGACGGCGTCTTGCTCTTGTCATCCCAACCGGTGTTGAGGCCGCCCTCCGAGGTCGAGTTGCAGGCGTCGTTGTTCCACAGGTGCAGGCTGTGGCTGGCGAACGGGCCGGTGACACCGCGCGCCGCGCTGGTCTGGGTATCCACCAGGGCGATGACCGCTTCGTCGGGGCCGGCCGTCAGCAGTTCGGCCGGGGGCTGGACGTTGGGAAGACGAGCGACGGGCTCATCCTGAGGGGCAGGAGCAGAAGAACTGTTGTCGTTACAGCCTGACAAAAGCGCGAGCAGTGAGGCTGTTACCAGCGCCACTTTGGTCTTTTTCATATCCATTTTTTTATAATTCCCGCTGTAGTTAGTCTCGATATCCGAGTACCCGGTCATTGCCGAGCGGTGTCATATTAATCAGCGGGAATTGCCGTAAATGTGAGCGGATGGGCAAAAAAAACCAATCCGCATCAACAAGATAACGTTTTCATAACGAAAACTCGATCGCGCTCACAGACCTGGCACCGCTTTCGGCCCATACCAGCGTGAAGAGGGGAGCGAGTGACGAAATCAATGTCCAATCAAATGGATAGAGGGGGCTTGGTGATGAAACGGATTGAGGAGCAGGCCAGGCGGCTGGACCAGGAGTATCAGGGCATTGCCCAGTTGTTCGATCAGTTCTGCCAGCAGGCCGGCGTGCTCGCCGAACGCTATCACTTCTTCAACTGGCCGGATTATGAAGAGAGCCCGCCCCTCGCCCGCGCCTTCACCCTGCTGGGGGAACCACGGGAGCTGCGGCTGCGCTGTCAACCCGGCGAGGGGGGTTCCCTGAACGGCCTCCTCCAGGTGTGTGGCGAGGAAGGCAAGGTTCACGCCAGCCTGGGCTTTCATGCCGACGGCCACCTGCTGCTGGAGCCGGGCCGCCTGCTCGACGACCCGCCGGGACTGCTGCTGAGGCTGATGCTGGGCTCCCTCTGGCAGGATCAGGGGAGCGAGCCTCCCCGCTGACCCCCGCCAGGGGCGTCAGTCGGCAGACACTTCGATGGTCAGGTGCACCAGCTCCTCGTGGATGGCGAGGCGCTCGCGGATCGCCTGTGCCGGGACCGGGGTCGCCATCTGCAACGACATCGCGGCGGCATACTGCATCTGCCCCACCCGCCAGACGTGCAGATCGCGGATCTCGGCGCCAGGCAGCTCGGCGATCACCTCGCGGATCTCGTCCACCAGCGGCGCATCCATCTCCGCATCCAGCAAGACACGCCCGGTATCACGCAGCAGCCCCCTGGCCCACACCGCCACCAGCACGGCCCCGGCGATGCCCATCAGGGGATCCAGCCAGTCCGCCCCCCACAACATGCCTCCCACCAGCGCCACAATCGCCAGCACCGAGGTGGCCGCGTCCGCCAGCACGTGGAGGTAGGCGGCGCGCAGGTTGAGATCCTGATGGCCGTGGTGGTGATCGTGCGAGTGGTCGTGATGACCGTGATGGTGGTCGTGACCATGGTGATGGCCGTGATCGTCCCTGAGCAGCCAGGCACAGGCCAGATTCACCAGCAGGCCCAGCAGGGCAATGCCGATCGCCTGCTGATAATGGATGGGGCTGGGGTCCAGCAACCTGGCCACCGACTCGAACAGCATCAACCCCGCCACCCCCACCAGCAGCAGGGCGCTACTGAAGCCCCCCAGCACCTCTATCTTCCAGGTACCGAAGCTGAACCTGTGATCCCGCGCGAAGTGGCGGGCAGCGCGATAGGCCAGCACCGAGAGGCCGAGGGCCAGGGCATGGGAGCTCATGTGCCAGCCGTCGGCCAGCAGCGCCATGGAGTTGTAGAACCAGCCGCCACCGATCTCCGCCACCATCATGACGACGGTGAGCAGCACGGCCCAGCGGGTCTTCTGTTCGGCCAGGGGATTCCCTTCGTGGACGACGGGGTGGTGGCAGTGGGATGAGGCGAGGGATGGCATGGATTTCTCCTGAAAACGAGGATGCTATATACTATACCCCAGTATAGTTTTATTGATCGAGAGGATCCTGCATGTCACACACGGTTCACGACAAGAAGAAGCTGCTGGCACGGGTCAGGCGCATCAAGGGGCAGACCGGTGCCCTGGAGATCGCCCTGGAACAGGAAACAGACTGCGCCGCCATCCTGCAGCAGATCGCCGCCATCCGCGGCGCCGTCAACGGCCTGATGCTGGAGGTGCTGGAGGGGCACATGCGCGAGCATCTTGGCGCCGAGGAGGCGACCCATGCCGAGCGGCTGGACGATCTGGATCAGGTGGTGAGGGTACTGCGTTCCTATCTGAAATAAGGGCGCCCGGTGATGACGGGCGCCTCTGTCAGTCGAAGTCCGCGTAGGGGGTGAGAGGCCTTGGCGGCATGTCGAGATCCCCTTGCCAGGGCTTGAAGGTGTAGCGCAGGAACAGGGTGACATGGCTGGGGGCATAGTCATCCGCCTGCTGGATGTCCACCCGGCCACCGATGCGCCAGTGTTCCGTCAGCCTGTGTTCCACCACGCCATTCAGGGTGTAGCCGAATCCACTGCTGCTGCCCCCTTTCACAGGCGCATTTCTGTCTGGCAAACCGGCGGGCAGCAGGCCTTCCAGCGGGTAGCGACGGCTGTCGTCGGTTCGGGCGTAGGACCAGGATCCCGATCCCCCCAGCTCCCATGACCAGTCCGAGGTACGCTGCCGGTAGCTGACCGGCACCGAGAGCGAGAAGTACCCTTGCGGGCTGTAATAACCCCCCTGCCCCAGGGTATAGCCCCCCAGATCCTGCTGGTAGTGCCACAGCATGGTGCTGAGCCCCACGCTGGCACGGCGATGGGTCTCGTTGACGAACTTGTAATAGCCCCCTCCCATGAGCCGGGTGCGCCAGTTGTCGGGCACGTTCTTGCCGGTCAGCAGGTGCTGCTGGGCGCTGCCCCAGAACCCGACGGCCCCTCCCAGATCCCGGCTGAGATCGAGGCGGATCCCGTTCGCCCGCACCCCGCCCCAGCTGATGCCCGTGCCCGGATCCACCGTTCCCCCATAGGAGAGCAGCGAGCTGCTGACGGGCCGACGCGAGAGGGTCATCCCCCACCCCAGCGTGTGCCAGTCACCGGTCAAGGTGGCGCCACCGACCCAGTCCACCACCTCGAAACCGAGGGGCGTGGTCCCCAGATCGAACGCCCAGGCCCCCCGCTGCCAGCCTGCCGCCAGGGTGGTCCCCCGGCTCTGCTGGTGCGCGTCCCCGCGGCAGTCCCTGGCCGCACAGGTACCGAACTGCGCCCGGTAAGGGGAGTCCGGCAGATCTCCGGCATCCATGTCGACCAGTTCAAGGCGGCCGAAAGCGGTACCACCGGCCAGCGGCGTATCCAGTTGCGCCATCTGGGTCAGCGCCCGCAGATCCGAGTAGCCCCCGGTACCGCTGGAGCCCCAGTAATCGCTGTCGAGGGAGAAGGTGGTCTGGCTCTGCCGGTAGTGCCTGTCGAGATCGCTGCGCAGGCCGGATGCCAGCCACCCCTCCCCATCCTGACTGCGGGCCAGCCGGGTCAGCTCGCCCCCCTCCAGATCCTCGCGGGGGGCCAGACCTGCGGCCACCAGCCCCTTGCGATCCCGCACCAGAGCCCCTTCCACATCATGCTCGGCAACGCGCTGACGGGCGGCATCGCGCCAGAACAGCGCCGTCTGCTGGGAGGCCGGTTGCATCGCCACCAGGGGTTCGTAGTCGGTGAAGATGGCGCGGGCTGTCTCGCCCTCTCCCAGCGCCTGATAGAGATTGGCTACCCGGCGGTAGTAGTTGGCCCCCTCCGGGGGCAGCGGGCTGACCGGCCAGGCGGGCAGCCAGTGACGGGCCTTTGCCAGATCGCCCCTGGCCTGGGCCAGTTCGGCCATGCCAAGCCTGGCCTCGGGCTGTTGCGGCGTGCGGGCAAGCACCTCCTGATAGCGCTGCTCCGCCAGTGCATAGGCCCCCCGATCCGTGGACCACTCCGCCAGCATCAGGCTTACCTCTTCATCCGGCTGCAACGGCTGAAGCAGGCGTTCGGCCCCCTCATCATCCCCGGCCTCGTGACGCGCCCTCGCCCTGGCGAGCACCTCGCCGCGGGCGAGGCGCCGATCCAGCGCATCCATGTCCTGTGTCCAGCCGGACCTAGGGATGGCGGCCAGCACCCCTCTCGCCTCCACCGTCTTGTCCTGCCCCGAGAGATAGAGGGCGGTGGCGTAGCGCAGGGTGGCGTCCTGGGGTCGCGCCGCCAGCCGTTCCCGCAAGAGCCGCTCCCCGCTACCGGCTTCCCCGAGGCGGGCCCGGGTATCGGCCACTCGATAGGCCAGCCACACCTCTTCCGGGGTCAGCGCGAGTGCCTGCTCGCGAAGGCGCAGCGCCGCCGCCACCTTGCCGGCCCGATCGAGCTGATCGGCCTCCTCCTGCAACAGCCCGGCCTTGAGCCGCCGCCCTTCGGCTTGCATCCCGGGGGTGCCCTGCTGCTCCAGCAGGGCCAGGGCACGTGCCGGATCCTGCTCCTTGTAGAGATCGAACAGGCGGGCCAGTGCCCGCTCCCGCGCGCTCCCCATGGCGAGCGCCTTGCGGTAGGCGGACTCCGCGTCGGCATCGCGATGACGGCCACGCTCGCTGTCTCCGAGCCCCAGCCAGGCTTCGGGTTCACGCCCATCCTGGGCGATGGCACGGCGATACAGGGTCGCCGCCTCATCCCACTGCTCCCGTTCCAGGGCGCTGCGCCCCTGGCTCACCAGCAGCCAGTAGCGGTTGGTGGCCAGCAGGCTGCGCCATTTGTCCTTGTCGGTCACCTCGGGGTGTGCCAGCACCCGTTCAAACTGGGCGATGGCCAGCGCTCGCTGATCGTTGCGGGAGTAGGCCTGCCCGAGGGCCCCCATGAGTTCGGGATCCCCCGGGTTGGCAGCCAGGGCACGCTGCAAGCGGGAGATGGAGGCACCACCTCCCGCCGTGCTTGCGAGCGCCGACTGGCGTGCACGATAGGCGGGCGAGGCCCACTTCTCCTCCTGGGCCGCGAGCAGCTGTTCCGCCTTGGTGGTATCCCCTTCGCCAAAGAGCACCATGTACTCCTGCAAGGCAGCGATGCTCCCGGGACCGATGGGCAGGGATTCGATGTCCGCGAGCCAGATCTCGGCGGCCTCGTCCCGCTGATAGGGGTCTCGCGCCATCTCGCGCAACAGGTTCTGTGCCCCCTGGCGCCGACCCTCCGCCAGATAGAGGCGAGCCAGCCCGCCCCGCACTCTGGGCTCACCCGGATATTGCCGGTTGAGTGCCTCCAGGGCCGCCAGCCCCTTCGCTTTCATGGCCGGGATCCGTGTCTGCAACAGGGCATAATCCACCGCCACGTCGAGATTGGGGGGCAAATCACCGGAGAACAGGGAGCGATAGAGACGCTCGGCCTCCTCCAGCCTGCCGGCGCTGGTCAGCAGCCTGGCTTGTTGCAGTTGCTGGCGCCTGGCCGGTTCGTTCAGGGCCAGGTTGGCCATGCCCTGACGATAGAGCGCAGAGTCGGGGTCTTGCTTGCCAAGGCGGGCAAGCAGTGCCCCGGCCTCCTTGACCTTGCCCTGGCGCAGGGCCTGACGGGCCTGGGCTGCCAGCAGCTCCGGATGATCGGGCTCCACCAGGGAGAGGGAATAGAGGCTGTTGCTGACGAGATCTTCCCGCCCACGGGCCTCGCCAATCCTGACCTGCTCCAGCAGCCAGGCCACCGGCTGTACCATCCCTTGCGCCAGGGCTCCGCTCATCAGGCAGGCGAGCAGGCACCCCAGGGTCACTCTGCCTGACATGACTCGCTCCAATCCGGCTGCAGGGTACCGTCGGCGGCAAAGCGATAACGCCCCTGATCCCAGCCTGCGCCGAACAGGGTCAGCACGCTGCCGTAGTAGGCATTCGCATCCAGCCCGTGATCGGAGACCTGCTTGCGCAAGGTGACCTGCGCCGGCAAGCCCCGTGACAGGGGCAGAAGGGCGGCGGCAAAGCCGCTCGGCCCCTTGCCCTGAACCTGTCCACTTTGGCTGGAGACCCGCTCGGGCAGATGACCCGATTCGGTCAGCTGCGCCAGCATGGGGGCAAAGTGGGCCACCAGGGAAGCCCTGGCGGGATCCTCCTCGCTCAGCATGCCGAGCCAGAGATAGACGCGGATGGCGTCATAGCCACCAGTGTCGCCCTTGTCCGCCGTCACCTGCCATCCCTTGTCGGCCTGCCAGTCCACCCAGTCCGGGGCAAAGCCACGGGGCGCACTCTCCTGCAACAGCTTGGGCAAGAGGGCCCGCATCTCGCCCCAGGGCCCCTTGAAGGAGGCGAATCTGGCCAGCAGTTGTGGAGGCAGATAGCTGGGGTTCAGGGTCCAGCGTCCCTCCCCCTCATAGCCTTTCGCCCCGGGCAGCAACACGGGGCCGAGACCCGGCAGCGTGGCGACCTCCTCCCGGGCGATACGGCGCAGCAACAGGGTGCCGAGGGCAGAGTAGCTGTGGTTGTCCCACAGGCGACCCGCCTCCAGCAGGCTGTAGGCTATCCAGAGATCCGAATCGGACGCGCTGTTCGCATCCAGCACACCCCAACTGCCGTCCTGCTGCCTGCCCCAGAGCCAGGATGGCAGGAAGCCGGTCAGATCCCCGCGGGCGAGCTGCCGCTCCGTCCAGTCGAGCAGGCGGGCAAAGGTCTCCCTGTCATCGTTGACCAGGGCGAAGAAGAGGGCATAGCTCTGGCCTTCCGAGGTGGTGATGCGGCGCCCCTCGGCAGGGTCGATGACCCTGCCCTCTTCGCTGATGTAGTGCTGGCGAAAGTGATCCCACTCCGGCCAGTGACAGACGGCCTGCGCCGGGAGGGAACAAAGGGCCCAGAGGAGCAGGGCACCACAGACATTTTTCATCTGAGTCATCTCTTAATCTTCCTTCAGACGGCGGCGACTGGCACTGGCAAGCAGCACCCGCAGGCCCCAGCCCAGTACCAGCATGCAGAGCAGGGTCAGCCCGGCAAGACGCACCGGATAACGGGCAAACAGTTGCCAGAGACGCTCCCACCACGGCAGGTAGCCCACCTCGTAGCGATCCCCCACCACCAGGCTCTTCACCCCGGATTCCCGGATGATGGCCACCGAGCCTGCCACCTGATCGCGCAGGGTCCGGGTCTGCAGGGCATCATTGAGCAATGTGACCCCCGCCGGTCCATCCGCCAGCAAGGCCACCAGGCTGCGCTGATCATGGGTCGGCGATTGCAGCCCCAGGATGACGGCGATGGCCCGGTTGCCCGTCATGCCCACCCGGGCCTGGGGCTGGCGATCGGCCATGGTGTGCAGCAGATCCCCCTTGTGCTGGCGGGTTGGCTCGTTGACCCAGCTGCGCGTGGATTGCAGCAGGGCGTCGGGAGCCAGATCCCCTCGAAACTCCTCCGGCAGGGTGCCGATGAGCAGGGTATCCCGATCCGCGGTGCGCGCCCGCTCCCAGTCGTCCAGAACCTGCAGGGAGAGCGCCGGATACCCGGTCTCGGCCCCGATGGCACCGACGGCATCGAGCAAGGTGGTGATCTGCCCGGGATGGGGTCTGGCCGGCATGACAATCTGGGTGTCGGCGAGATCCGCCATCCGGCTGAACGGGAAGCCGGCATAGGCGAACGCCTTGAGGTCGGGCATCTCGATGAAGTGACGATAGCCGGTGAAGTCGATGGTGGAGCCCTCGTCGATGCGCACCTGATGGGTAGGCGGCATCACCAGATCGCAACGGCCATCCTCCGTCCCTCCCATGTATTGCTGGGCATACTCGAACGAGAAGCTCAGGCTGTTGGCCTGGGTGGTCTTGAGCCCGGGCATGCGCAGCGCCATGGTGTCGCCGTCGTCGGCAAACCAGAGCGGCAGGGTCAGCAACCGCTCACTCTTGACCTCGCCGGGCTCGAGCGTGAACGACTTCATGAGCTGGCCGTTGACCCCCACATCCAGCCGGGAACCGTCGCGCAGGGTGGGCGAGGTATGGTGATACTTCAGCTCCGTCCTGATGCCGTTCTCCCCCAGCAGATAGAGATCAGGCGGCAGGCGCAGCGTCAGGCTCATGGGCCACAGCGTGCGTCCCGTTGCCTGCAACTGGCCCGGGTACTCCGTGAGCTCATCAAAGCGCATCTTGCGATCCAGTCGCACCCAGTTCGGGGCATCGTAGGGTTGACGCGGCAAGAGCGGCTTCACCTCGTCCACCATGACGCTCTGACCACGCAGCATGACATCGCCTCGCGCCAGCCCCTGCACCGCCGTCAGCAGATCCTGCTGATCCCGCCCCAGGATCAGCAGCAGCTTCACATAGGGATTGTCGGGGGAGCTGATCATGTCGATGGTGGGCCCCTTCACCTCGGGATAGTCCACCAGGAAATCGGGGCGAGCGTCATTGGTGGCAAAGATCACGGCGTTGCGATCCGGCAACTGGTTGATGAGCACCGGGAAGTGCTGGCCCCGCCACTGGGCCTTGGTGCCAAACCAGGAGGCCAGCACGGCCGCCGCCTGCTGTTGCAGCAGCGGAACTGTGCCGCTGAACACCATGGGCAGAGTCAGCTTGCCATTGTCCCGCACATCGAGGAACGGCATGGGGAAGAAGGAGAGCTCGTTGCGCACCGGCAGGGTCTGCAGTTGCAGGCTCAGCTTGCTGTCCCGGTTGACGTTGAGCCAGAGGGTATCGCTCGCCGGGTTCTCGCACACCTTCTGGTAGTGGCCGACGAAGCTCACCTTGATCCGGTTGAAGTCCTTGGCGTAGCGGGGATCCAGCTCGATGCGGGCATGGGTACGCTCCCCCATCTGCTCCTTGGTGAGGGCGGTGACCCCCATCAGCTCGTCATTGAGGTAGACCTTGATCTGGGAGAGCAGCGGCAGCAAGGAGGGGGACGGGGTGAAGTTCAGATCCAGGCTGGCCCGGGTGACCACCTCGTCCCGCCGCACCGTGAAGTCCGCCTGACCGTCAGGGGCATTGCCACGCAGGGAGAGGGTGCCCGGAGAGGAGGACATCTGTTCGAAACTCAGGTCCTGACTGCGCACCGGTGCGGGCACCGGCGGCAAGGGGCCGCCGGCCTCGGCGGCCAGCGCACTCTGCGTCATCAGCAGGAGAGGGATAAGGTAGCGTTGTGGTTTCATCATCCTTTCACTGTCTGTGTGGTCGGAGCCCCGGACCGGAAATCCGGCGAGACGCGACGTGGAACGAAAGAGAGCAGCCAGCGAGCCAGCTTCTCAAGCAGGATACAAACAAAGCCGATGGGTGAGGTGCGCGCCAGGCGCCAGTAGGCCCCCCAGCCGAGCAGCGTGATGTCGAGCAGGCTGTGGAGCGGGCGATCCTTGCCGAGGCGCTGCTGCCACAGGGACCAGGTGTCGGCCCGGGCGAAGGTGCACTGGATGAAGGCGATGTGCTGGGCCTGCTCCATGGGCTCCAGCTCCAGCCCCAGCTTGCGGCCGAACACCCGCTGCACCTTGGCGGCGAAGGCCTGCTCCCGCTGGCCGTGGCGCAGCAGCAGCCAGACCCTCTCCTTGTCGGCCAGGGGCAGGGCGTCTTCGAGCAGGACGCCGACCCCGCCATTGGAGTAGTCCTTGACGGTGCAGGGATAGAGGTGGCCGTTGGCCAGCTTGATGGCCGCCGGCATCACCATCTCCACCCTGGGGTTGGCACGGACCTGCCGCGACTCGAACGCCACCGCCAGCGCCCCGCCCAGTATGGTCATGTTGTAGAGGGTCCACAGCATGCTGAGGATCAGGGTCAGCACCTCGTCGGCCGGGCCGGTGCAGATGCGCCAGATGCCGAAGCCCAGCCCGCACAGGTTGAGCAGGATCAGGATCAGATAGGGCCTGGAGACCGACAGATCCAGATACACCTCCTCCGTCATGCCCCCCTTGGCGGTGACGTTGAACTTGCCCTTGTGGGGGGCAAACAGCGCCACCGTGGTCGGCCTGGCGATGTACCAGGCCAGCACAGTCTCGTAGACCTCCCCCCAGAAGGAGTGGCGCACCTTGCCCTGCAGCCGGGAGTTGGTCAGGGCGCTGTGGAAGATGTGCGGCAGCATGTAGAGGGCGATGGCCGCCGCCGGGGCATAGATGATGTAGGCGTGCAGGATCAGGAAGGCGAGTGGCGCCGTCAGGAAGATGAGCCTCGGTATGCCCGAGAGGAAGTGCAGCATGGCGTTGAAGTAGCAGAGCCGCTGCCCCAGGTTGAGCCCCTTGCCAAACAGGGGGTTGTCCAGGCGCAGGATCTGCACCATGCCGCGCGCCCAGCGGATGCGCTGCCCTATGTGGGCGGAGAGACTCTCGGTGGCCAGCCCCGCCGCCAGGGGAATACGGATATAGGCGGAGGTGTAGCCAAGGCGGTGCAGCCGCAACGAGGTGTGGGCATCCTCGGTGACCGTCTCCACCGCGATACCGCCGATCTCGTCTAGGGCAGAGCGCTTGATGACGGCGCAGGAGCCGCAGAAGAAGCTGGCGTCCCACATGTCGTTGCCATCCTGCACCAGGCCGTAGAACAGCGCCCCCTCGTTCGGCATCTTGCGAAACCGCTGCAGGTTGTGCTCGAACGGATCGGCGGAGAAGAAGTGGTGGGGGGTCTGCACCACCCCCAGCCTGGGATCCCGGTAGAACCAGCCCACCGTCATCTGCAGGAAGGATCGGGTCGGCAGGTGATCGCAGTCGAAGATGGCGACCAGATCCCCGCTCGCCTGCCTGAGCGCGTAGTTGATGTTGCCGGCCTTGGCGTGCTCGTGGGTCGGCCGCGCCACATAGCGGATCCCCGCCTCTTCGGCGAAGGCGCGAAACGACGCTCTGTCCCCGTCATCGAGCAGCCAGACGGTCAGCTTGTCGGCGGGCCAGTCGAGGGCCAGGGCCGCGTAGACTGTGCCCTTGACGATGGCGAGATCCTCGTTGTAGGTGGGGATCATCAGATCCACGCTGGGCCACTGTGCCGGGTCCGCCGGCAAGGGCGCCGGGGGGCGATTCAGCGGCCAGGCCGTCTGCCAGTAGCCGAGCAGCAGCACTATCCAGGCATAGGTCTCGGCGGCCAGCAGCAAGAGGCCGCAGGTGAGGCTGACGGGATCGAACCAGTCCAGGGTGGAGGTGTAGCGCCACCAGATGTAGCGGCAGGAGACGGTGAGGGAGAGCACCATCATCATCAGCATGGGGTAGCGGCCCGGCACGGCGCGCAGGATGAAGGCCATCCCCATCAGCATGATGACGAACACCAGCTGGGCCTGCAGGGTGAATGGCTGGGTGATGCAGAGCAGGGAGAGGGTGCCGGCCACCGCGCACAGCAGCACGCTCTTCCAGCGTGCCTCGCGGGGCGTAGCCCTGGCGGCGGCCAGCCCTTTCTCCTCCTGGCGGGCCAGGAAGGCCCCGAGAGCCTGTGTGCCCCAGTGCCAGATCCGCTGCCAGGAGGCGGGCCAGCGCAGGGGAATCGGCCTGGGGCGGCGCACTATGATCCAGAGACTCTGCAACAGGATGCGCAGGGGATCCCCGACCCGGGGCCGGGCCAGGTGGGGATAGAGCCCCCGGGCATGGCCCAGCACCCATTGCCAGCCATGACGCTCGAGGGGGAAGATAACCCAGGCCAGCAGCCAGCCCAGGGTCAATGCGGCCGCCCCCGGGCGGGAAGCCCCCCGCTCGCGCAGTGCGCGATAGCGCTGCGAGCACCAGAGGCTCGCCGTCGGCGTCAACAGCCGGGCTAGCATGGGTCGTCGCCCCCGGCGCCCAGACACCAGCTGGCCAGGGAGGCCAGCTCGTGGGCGATCAGGCTGGTGGGGGCATAGCGGCCCACCGGCTGCTTGGCGGCCATGGCTTCGGCCATCGCCTCGTCCCGGTGCAGCCGCAGGCCGAGCAGGGGCAGGCCGGCCGCCTGCCAGAGATCCAGCAGATCCTGCTGCAGGGCCCGGCGGCTGCTGAACTGGGTCACCAGCAGCAGCTCCCCGGCCGCCCAGGCATGGCGATGGAGTCGCACATGGCAGTTGGCATCGGCATTGACTATGGTCAGCAGCCGGCAAGGGAGCGCGGGAACCGGGCCCAGGGGCAGATCCAGCAGCACCAGATCATAGCCATCGATCCCCGCCAGCCACTCGGCCGACGCCCCCTCCCCCCCGCCATGGGAGAGCAGATCCAGCCCCTCCTCATAGTGATAGAGTGCCGAGCGCCACTCCCGGGCCGGATCCGCCAGCCGGCTCCAGCCCCTGGCATCGGCATGGGGCAACCCCAGATGGATGCCAAGCAGGTTGTCATGGCACAGATCCACCGCCAGCACCCTGGCCCCCTGCTCCCGGGCCGCCAGCGCCAGGCCGGCGACGAGGGAGCTGGTGCCCACGCCGCCACGGATCCCTTGCAGGGCAACGCAATTCATTCAGGCCCCCTCATCTCCAGCTCCGCCAGCAGGGGGAAGCGCTCGCGCAAGGCGACGAGCCGCTCCCTGAAGGCGATGTCCTGATAGGAGAGGCTCACGCCGAAGGCCTGCTGCACCATGGCCACGTCGCTCATCATGCCGCCTTCGACCGGCACACCGAAGGGGGTGGGCGTCACGGGTCGCCGTTCACTCTGCATCTCAGCCTCCGGTGTCACAGGGGATAGGGGACCCAGTCCCCCTCCCCCAGCTTGATGTGGTACTTGCCCTGATATTCGAGCACGACCGAGCCCTGGTTCTCCGAGACTGCTGGCGTCTCGGGCAACCCCTTGAGCAGCCCGTCCCAATCTATGGTGGCACTGCCGAAGGTGTTGCCGCCGACCAGGCGCGAGATGAGCTCAGAGATGGCCAGGAAGCTGCTGGGGGTGTCTATGGCCTTGGTCGCTCCATGGACGCCCTTGGCACCGATCAGGGCAACCCCGACCGGCACCTGGGTGATGCTGGGACTGGGAATATCCCGCAGACCGGCCATCTGCATCTTGTCGCCAGCGATGGCCGCCCCGTGCTCGGGCACCAGGATCACCGCCACCTTGCGACCAGACTGCTCCAGCGAGGTGAGGAACTGATCCAGTTGATCGAGCAGGGTCTGCAGTCGCGCCTTGTAGGGGGCAATCTGGCGGGTGGCCGCGTAGCGGTTGCCGTCGTGCAGGGCGATGAGGTTGAAGAAGGTCACATTGCGTTCCGCCTTGCTCTTCTGCCGCTCACTCAGCCAGCGGGCGAACAGGGCATCATCCCGATAGATGGGCTCCCCATCGAAGGAGGCGAGATCGTGGGGCATCCCCTCCTTGCTCATGAGGGGGACATCCAGACTGGCATACTGCTGCAGATCCTTGAGGTAGTTGCCGAATGCCCCCGAGTGATCCATGGCGACCTGCTTCTCAAACCCGAGCTGGGCCAGGTTATCGAACAGCAGGCACTGGCTGGGCGCTGTCGTGTAGAGCCCCTGGTGGCTGGTCTGTCCGCAACTGGCCCGCAGCAGGCGAATGGAGCTCGGGCCGCTGTAGGAGGTGGCGGAGTTGAAGCGGTTGAAGCGAATGTCGAAGTGGGACCAGACCGGGTGCCCTGTCAGGCCGCTCGCCTCCACGTCACGCCAGGCCAGGGAGCAGACATTGATGATGAGCACATCGAAGGGGGTCGCCTGGGCTGGCAGGCTCTCCGGGAAGTGCACCAGCCTCTCCTGCTCCTCCCGATAGAAGTCATCGAGATAGGCGTTGAGGTTCTCGTTGGTCGGCGGGGCACTCTGGTCAAGCTGCTCCTCCATGGGCAGCACTGAGGGGCGGGTCTCCTCCCGGGACGTGTTCAGGGCGTGCTCGCTCGCCCCCTTGCTGCTCGCGAAGGGATTGCTCACCTGGGGCGAGACCCAGAGCCAGAGCAGCGCCAGCAGGATCCAGGGGGTGAAGCGCAGCCATTGGGCGATGAACAGATAGAGCGTCAGCAGCACGAACCCCGCGCCGACCATCTCCCAATTGATGAAACGCCCGAGCAGCTCAGCCCAGTAATCCAGGGTGAAGGAGAAGACCTGGCTACCCTGGGCACGAATGCTCTCTATCCCCGGCAACCAGGTATCGTGATAGAAGATCCCCGCCCCCACCGGCAACGCCAGCCAGTGCCGCGCACGGCGCCACCCGGCCCTTGGCAGGGGAAAGATCAGGAAGGCGGCAAACACCAGGTTGATCAGGGGATGGAAGTTGAGATATCCCCCCCAGAGCAGGGCGAACTTGGCAAGAAAATAGACATTCCAGCCACCCAGGCCGTGCCAGTCCAGCCAGGGGGAATCGGCATCAGAAACATGTCGGGTCATCGGCGATGAGTCACCTGTTATCGTGGGCCCCCCGAAGGGGCCGGGCACACTGCAATGGTTGTCAAAAGAATAGCCTGACTATTATGCAACTATTTCTTTTGTCTCAGGCGGCGCCGAACCTGGCTCCCCCGGATGGGTGGGAGGGGAATGAGAGGGGCCGTATGCATCCATATATTATCCAAACGATGCCGATAAGGCAGCCTTCTCTGACAAAATGGGGGGAACGTGCAGACGGGATGCAGGATCCTGGCAAGGGCCCCGCGTTCACCACTGCGACAGACTTTGTCAGCCCTGTCGCCATCTCGAACAACTTGAGGCCACCTCTGGATTGCGCCATCATATCGGCCCGGCTGATGGCCGGCCGAATTGGACAGTCAACTTCAAGGACCCCCCATGTTTGAACACGTCGATGCCTATGCTGGCGACCCCATACTGACGCTAGTCGAGACCTTCCACAAAGATACCCGCGAGCAGAAGGTGAACCTGGGGATTGGCCTCTATTACGACGAGCAGGGCCGCATTCCGCTGCTGCCGTCGGTGCAGCAGGCCGAAGCGCAGCGCGCCGCCGCCCCGGCCCCGCGCCCCTACCAGCCGATGGAAGGCGCCGCCAACTACCGCACCGCGGTGCAGCACCTGCTGTTTGGCGCCGAGCACGAAGCGGTTAAGGCGGGTCGCATCGCCACCATCCAGACCATCGGTGGCTCCGGCGCCCTGAAGATCGGTGCCGATCTGCTCAAGCGCTACTTCCCGACCTCCGAGGTGTGGGTCAGCAATCCCACCTGGGACAACCACAAGGCGATGTTCGAGGGGGCCGGCATCAAGGTGCACGACTACCCCTATTACGATGCGGCCACCGGCGGCGTGCGGTTCGACGCCATGATCGACTGCCTGAGCAGCCTGCCGGCCAAGAGCATCGTGCTGCTGCACCCCTGCTGCCACAACCCGACCGGGGTGGATCTCTCCCGTGCCCAGTGGGACCAGGTGATCGCCCTGGTGGTCGAGAAGAACCTGATCCCCTTCATGGACATCGCCTATCAGGGCTTCGGTGACGGGCTGGAAGAGGATGCCTATGCCATCCGCGCCATGGTGGCCGCCAGTGTCAGCTTCTTCGTCAGCAACTCCTTCTCCAAGAACCTCTCCTTCTACGGCGAGCGCTGCGGCGGCCTGTCGGTCATCTGCCAGGATGCCGAAGAGGCGAGCCGGGTGCTCGGCCAGATGAAGGCCACCGTGCGCCGCAACTACTCCAGCCCCCCCACCCATGGCGGTCAGATCACCGCGGCGGTGATGAGCCAGCCCGAACTGCACGCCATGTGGGTCGGTGAGGTGACCGAGATGCGCACCCGCATCAAGGCCATGCGCCAGAAGCTGTTCGAGGTGCTGAGTGCCAAGGTGCCGGGCCGCGATTTTGGCTACTTCATCAACCAGCGCGGCATGTTCAGCTACACCGGCTTCACGCCGGAGCAGGTGGACCGCCTTCGGGAAGAGTTCGCCGTCTACCTGGTGCGCTCCGGTCGCATGTGCGTGGCGGGCCTCAACAGCCGCAACGTCGACTACGTGGCCGACGCCATGGCCGCCGTGCTCAAGGGCTAAGCCCGCAAGCCCCGCTCAGGCGGGGCTTTTCATTTGTCCCCTTGCCCGTGGAACCGTGATGGATCTCATTGCCCTCTCCCGCCTCGGCGGTCGCCACCTGGTGACCCTGCATCTGCTGCTCGACACCCGCAGTGTCACCCGCAGCGCCGAGCGCCTCTGCACCACCCCCTCCACTGTCAGCAAGACCCTCAACCAGTTGCGCGAACTGCTGGGGGATCAACTGCTCTACCGCCAGGGCAATCAGTTGCTGCTGACCCCGTTTGCCGAACGCCTCGGCCCGACGCTGCGCCGCCTGCTGGGGGAGCTCAACGGCCTCACCAGCCAGGAAGGATTTGCCCCTGCCAACTGGCAGGGGGAGCTGAACCTGGCGATGCGGGAGAGCAGCATGATCTGGCCCATGGGAGCCGTACTGGGTCAGTTGATGCAGGAGGTGCCGGGGCTGATGCCCGTCGTGCGTAACAAGGACGAGCAGGGACTGGCTGCTCTGGCGGCGGGCAAGCTCGACTTCGTGATCCTGCCCCACGATCAGAGCCAGCCCGGGGTCAATCAGCCCGGCCTCGTCTGGGAAACCTTGCGGGAGGACGAGCTGGTCTGCCTGATGCGCGCGGATCATCCGGCGTTGACGCGCCCCTGGGATCTCGATGCCTACCTGAGCTGGCGCCACATCGCCATTCGCGATCAGGAGCTGGCCGATCCCTTCTTCGAGCAGAGTCTGGCCCAGCGCCAGGTACGGCGCAGACTGGGGGCCACCCTGCCGGATTTTGGCAGCGCCTCCGCCCTGCTGCGCCAGAGCGATCTCATTCTCACGGCCGTGAAGGGCTGGGCTACCCGGGCTTGTACCCAGGGGTTGGTGAGCCGCCCTGTCCCCTTCGATTACGGCGCCGTGACCCACAGCCTGGTGTGGTATGGCCCCCTGGGGGAAGATCCCGCCCTGCGCTGGTTCCGTCAGCGCATCCTGCAACTGGCCCGGGAGCTGGACGCCCCACAATGATGCCTGGCGGCAGGACTCAGGGCTTCTTGGTATAGATGGGGCCTGGGAAAGAGGTGACGTTGTTGCCCAGTTCGGTGATGCGGGCGGCCCCCTGCTTGCGCACCTGATCGACCCGCAGCACGTGGTGTATGGGAATAAGGGTGCGGGTGACGTCGGCAAATTCGCTCTTCAGCTTCTCGTGGCTGGGGTCGACGATGAGCGCCGTGTGGTTGTCCCACACGAAGTGGGCGATCTCGATGAAGCCGAACAGCTGGCCCTGATTCACCTCTCTTACATAGACTTCGTAACGCTCGCTGTGACAAATGAACTGCACTCGATAAAGGGCGTTGGATTCACTCATGGGTATCTGTTGGTGATGGACGGTTTGCCCATTCTAGCCGTCCCCTCGGACAGCCCCTATAGACAGAGTTCACAGTTGCGTCATATCGGGTCTCAGCATCCCGACGTGCCGCAGAGCTCAGATCGCAGGCAGCATCACCGACCCAAACCCCTTGGCCTTCAATGCGTTGGCCAGCACTGTCAGATCAGCCGACCCGGCTTCTGGCCATGACAGCGCCTCCCCTCGCACCCCGTGGTGGCGAAAGCCGTTGAGGCGGATGGGCACGGGCCCCAGCGACAGCAAAAAGGTCGTCAACGCCTCCTCCAGCGCGCCGGTGGCATCGAGAAAATCGCTCCGCCCCGGCACCAGCAACAGCCGCACCTCCGCCAGCTTGCCCGCCTGCGCCAGCAGTTGCAGCGATGCCAGCACACGCTCGCGGCCCCACCCGGTCAGGGCCAGATGCACAGGCTCGCGCCACCCCTTGAGGTCTATCATGGCGCCGTCCAGCACCGGCAACAGCCGCTGCCAACCCGTTTCCCCCAGGGATCCGTTGCTGTCGAGCAGGCAGGTGAGACGGGCCAGATCCGGCGCAGCCTTGATGGCCGTGAACAGGGCGATCACGAACGGCAACTGGGTGGTCGCCTCCCCGCCGGAGACGGTGACGCCGGTGAGCAGCGGGCCATAGCGGCGCAGCAGGGCCAGCACCTCGGCCACCGACATCTGGCGCGTCTTGGGGCTGGCGTGGCGAGGGCAGACATCGAGGCAACGGTCGCAGTGGGTACAAAGCTCGGCTTGCCAGCTCACCCGCCCCTCCTGCATCGCCAGGGCTCTGCCCGGGCAACCGGGCACGCAGTCACCGCAGTGATCGCACAACCCCATGGTGTGGGGGTTGTGGCAGCCGGGGCAGCGGAAGTTGCAGCCCTGCAAAAACAGCACCAGCCGGTTGCCGGGGCCGTCCACGCAGGAGAAGGGCAGCCAGCGGCTCACCATCGCCCTGAGCTCGGCCCCCTTCTGCATACCGTTCTCAGTGCTCATTCAAGAGGGTCTCGATAGCCACCACCCGCGGTGCCCGCTGGCGGATCCCGGTCCGCTCGCTCGCCTCGGCGCCGAGGCAGGTGGTCTGCAGCCGCGAGCCTTCTGCCGCGAAGCGGGCCACATCGCGCTTGCGGATCATGTAGCCGGTCACCCGCACCAGATCGCTGTCCGCCACGTTGGCACTGAATTCGCGCATACCGAGGGCGAAGGCCCCCTTGCAGAGTTGCAGCAGCGCCTGCGGGTTCTGGCGTATGGTGGGATCCAGGGTCAGGATCTCGCTGATCCCGGAGTGATAAAAGCCGTGGTGGGGCGCCAGGGCCAGCAGGTGACTGGCGGGATCCGGCTCCTCGCCATAGGGGATCCGTACCCCCGGGGTCACGCCCCTGTCCACGCTGAGTCCCCCCTGGGAGTGGAGCAGGGCACGGCCGCCCCAGGCATGGGTCTGGCCCCTCCTGGCCACCCACTCGGAGAGGCGGGCCGAGATGCGATAGCCAAGCTGGTTGGCCTCATCGTCATGGCCATAGCGCCACGGCAAGCCTCCCTTTTCCATCAGCAGGTTCACCGCCTCCGCCATGCCAAAGATGCCGAACATGGGGACGAAGCGCGTCTCCTCGATCAGCCCCTCCTCCACCAGGAAGCTGTCGAAGAAACCCGACTCCCGGTGCAGGAAGGCGGCGCGCGCCTCGATGAGCCGCGAGGCCTGCTCGCAATAGTGAGGCAGTGTGCGCGCCATGAAATCCTCAACCCCTGCGCTCTGCCCGGCCACGCCCTTGAGGGAAAGGCGCACCAGGGTATTGGCACCGCCCCCCAGGGGCAGGGCATTGTAGCAACTGACGATGCCAAAGCCGCGTTCGTCGAAGGTGTCCCTGTGCAGCGGATAGTTGACAATGTGGGGCTTGCTGCAGGCCGAGATGTTCTCGACCCCTTGCAGCAACAGGCTGTCCGGTGTCTGCACCGGGTCGTGGAACAGACTGAGATTCGGCGCCACCTGCTGGAGTTCCCTGTCGATGCGCAGGATCAGCCGGCAGATCCGGTTGTCGTCGGGGCCGATGTTGACGTGCATGAAGGCATCCGGCAGCACCCGATCCAGATAGATCCAGAAGGCCTTCAGCTTGCGATGGAGCGTTTCATCATCCAGCTCACCGACGAAGGGCAGCAGCAGGTGATCGAGGCGCTCCAGCCAGACCGGCATGCTGGTGACGGAGGGCACGTGGTGGTAGAGGATGCGCAGGGCATCGAGGGCCTCGTCGAAGTCACGCGGTGGCGCCAGCTCCAGCCAGGCCGAGCCCTGTCGCAAAAACCGCTCGTAATCCGGCAGCACGTAGCGCGGCTTGTGGGGAGCGTGCCCCTCGAACATGTCGCACAGCACCCCTTGTGCCATGGCATCCTGCACGGCGGCAGGCAACTCGGGGTAAGGCAACGCGTTTTCGGCGGCGAGCGCCAGGGCCCGACCCTTCTGGGCCGGTGAGAGCAGAGGGTCGCGCACGATGCGCTGGCAGGTTTCGGTGAAGGACATGGTTCACTCCGTGGCGGGTGGAACCAAAATCCTCACACTTGAGAGGCCTTTTTTGAAGTGACATTCCCAACATGGCGGATATCCCATCAAGACATCCGCCATACCGGATCACGGCACGCCCTTCACCAGGGCCAGAACAGGGCCACGCCCCCCAGCCAGCGCAGCAGGAAGAAGCCCCCCATGCCGACGACCACCACCACCAGGGTAGGCAGGCGCAGCAGGGTCAGCACCGTCACCAGCAGGGTGGCGGCCAGGTAGTCCGGATCCCAGTCCAGCCCGTGGCCGGGCTCATAGCTGAAGACGATGGGCAGCCAGATGGCGGTCAGCACAGACTGAGCCGAGAAGCTGAGGAAAGCCCCCATCTCGGCCCCCGGCTGATAGCGGGTCAACCGCGAGAAGAAGGCAAAACGGTTGAAGAAAGTGATCAGGGCCAGCAGCCCTATCATCAGCCAGCCCATGATCACCTCCTCATCCGGTGCAATACATAGCCCACCACCATGCCGGCCAGGGCCGAGACGATGATGTGGATCTCCGCCAGCAGCGGCTTGGTGACGAGTGCCGTCCCGCCGCTCACCAGAGTGGCCGCCACCATGGGCAGGTTCTTCATGGCGGGGAGCGTCATGGCGATAAAGGTGGCGGCAATGGCAAAGTCGAGCCCCATCTTGTCCAGCCCGTCAATGTACTGGCCGGCGGCGATGCCGAGCAGGGTCGCCATGTTCCAGAACAGATAGAAGACAAAGCCCGCGATGAGCGCATAGGCGGGATTGAAGGCGCCGCTGCGCTCCCTCTCTTTCAGCGCCACCGCAAACATCTCGTCGGTCAGGAAGAAGGCGAGGCTGGCCCGCCAGCGCAGGGAGAGGGGCAGCACGTCGCGCCGGAAGGTGAAGCCATAGAGCAGATGCTGGGAGGTGATCACCATGGTGGAGCCCATGATGGGCAGCAGCGGCGTCCCCGCCCCGAACAAGGTGGTGGCCGAGAGCTGGGCCGCCCCCGCATAGACCAGCAGCGACATCAGCTGTGCCTGGAGCGGGCTCATACCCGCCTGAAGCGCCAGGGCGCCACACAGTATTCCCCAAGGGATGACGGAAATGGAGAGCGGGAGCATATCCAGGGTGGCACGCCACCAGAGCGCCCCCGTGCGCTCGGGCACAGGGGGGCGGGTTTCCGACATCATGGGATCATCCTTGTCACAGCCAATGCGAACCGGAAAAACTAGCACGGCGCAGGAGGCAGTGTCACGTCATGGTCTGCGACAAATGCAACGCCCGCATGAGAGCGGGCGTTGGCAGACAGGATCAGGGCTCGATGATGATGGGAGTGCCGGGCTCGATGGCGTTCCAGATCTCGTCCATCTCGTGGTTCAGCACCGCGATGCAGCCATTGGTCCAGTTGGACGGCTGCACCCTGCGATCCCCCAGACTGTTGCGCTGGCCGTGGATCATGATCATGCCGCCCGGGTTCACACCCAGCTCGTTGGCGCGCTTGATGTCGTCCAGATTCGGGTAGTTGATGTGAATGGCCTTGTAGAAACCGGAGTTGCTCTTCTTGTAGTCCAGGGTATAGCGACCTTCCGGGGTACGCTGATCCCCTTCACGCTGCTTGTGTCCCTTGGGAGCCGGGCCCAGGGCAATCCAGTAGCGCTTCACTTCCTTGCCATCCTTCATCAGGGTCAGGCTGTAACTCGACTTCTTCACCACCACCATATCGGCGGACAGAGTGGCAAAACTCAACGCGGGCCACAGCCCCAGCAAACACAGCAATACGGCTCTCACTATCCATCCCTCTGCGAGCCTTCTGGGCTCTCTTGTTAGCAAATCATCTGAATGCCGCCACCCTCTGGTGGTGAGCGAGCGCCATGATATGGGATCGCCGTGAATACTCAATATATCGAGAGAAACATATCTGTGGCCAGCAGGGGGAAATGGCCGTCAACCCGCCATGCAGACACCCTGCCAAGGGTAGGGCGTCGCCTCTTGCCCGCAACCGGGCGCCTCAGCGCTGATCGTCAAGGCCAGGAAGATGGCGCAGGAAGAAAAACCAGCGGGCAGCGCCGTCAAGGACACTTGAGCCTGTCCACCCGCCAATCCAAGGCTGGCGCCATGGGGTCAGGTCATCTCAACCCACAAAAAAGAGCCCCTGATGGGGCTCTTTTGACAGTGCGACACAGGGCTCAGGCCAGGGTCACTGGTTCGGCGGTCTCAAGGCGCCGGATCCAGGCCTCGAAGTCTGCCAGCATGCGCGCCTCGGACTCGCTGTTGTCGGCGATGAGCTCGGCCCCGTGTACCACCCGGATATGGGCGTCGAGGGGCGTTCCCTCCCCTGCCGGTGGGCGCTGCCGCGCGGCCGCCATGCATGCTTGCGCCTGTTGCCACGCCTCGGCGGCACTCCGGTTGCACGCCTCTGCCAGCGGCACCGCACTGAAACCCTCGCCGGTGAGGCTCTGCAGTGTCTCGTCGTGGGTCATGCCGTTGCCCGGTCCCCAGTAGTGGGCGGCCAGATCCGGCCCGATGCGCGGGTTGTCGGTGAGATAGCCGTCGCGCCTCAGGAAATAGGCGCGGGTCTGCTCCACCGCCATCAGCGCCAGCAGATATCCGTGATAGGCGCAGGCCGACTCCTGGTTCAGAAGGTGCGGGATGGCCAGCAGCGGGCGTGGGCTCTCCACCCCCAGGATCTTGCGCTCCCACTTGCGGGCCAGGGCTAGCACGGCTGCCGGGGTGCGCTCGTTCTCTGCCATGGCGTAGAGATCCCGCTCGAAGTAGGCCACCAGCGCGATCTGGCGCTCGTTGAAGGCGCGAAATGGCTGGCGCGCTTCAATCATGGCCTGGATAAGCGCATCGGGGATGGGTTCTCCCGCCGCGTTTCTGGCGTAGCGCTTGAGCCAGTCCGCGTCGTCCAGCAGGCTGTCGCAGAACATGGACTGGGTCTCGGCATAGGCCATGGAGGTGGGCGGAAACTCCTGGGAGAAGCAGGGGGCGTTGCCGGTGACGTTGGCAAAGTGCGCCGCGTGGCCGCCCTCGTGGAACAGGGTGTTGAGCCCGCTCCAGCCGCTGCCCACCTGGGCCGGATTGGCCAGGCTGGTGAAATTGACCACCGCCGGCACCCACTCCCCTTCCTGCCAGAAGCTCGGCACCGGGCCGTGACAGAAGCCGTTCTCGTATTTCCCCTCCCGGGTCAGCAGATCCAGGGTGAGGGTGGCACCGCGGTACTGGATGCCTAGGCGGCGGAAGCTCTCGACCCAATCCTTCAGCGCCCGGGAGAAGGGCACGTAAGGGTCGAGCTGGCGGGTCACGTCACCACTCACGCTGTAGCGCAGGTTGTGGGGCAGCAGGGCTGCTTCCCCCTTGGCCGCTTTCAGCTCCGCCAGACTCTGGTGCAAGCGGGCATCGGTGCGGGCGATGAAGTCGTCAAGAATGGCAAACAGCTGCTCCGGGCTCATCTGCTCGTTCTTGTGCACCTTGTAATCGAAGTAGTCGCGATAGCCCATGGCACGGGCGAAGCGGTTGCGCAGCGCGACGATGGCCAGATAGCCGTTGTCGACCACCCACTGCTCCAGGGTCTGGAACATGGCGAGCGCGCTCTGGCGCACCGCCTCGTCGCTGCTGGCGGCCAGCGCCGTGCTGGCGGCGGGCAGACTGCCGGGCACTTGGCGGCCCTGCTCGTCCAGCAAGGTGAGCTTCAACCCCTTGCGACGGGCGAAGAGATCCGCCTCGGCGGCCACCAGCTCGTCCATCAGGGCGGAGGCACCGGGATCTTCGATGACGTTGCACTCGAAGAAGGCGATCCAGCCCCCCAGGCCGCGCCTGAGATCCGCCTCTTCGGCCTGGGCATGCATTTCCCGCAGCACCGGCAGGCGGGCAGGATCGGCACAAAATGCCTTGTAGGCCTGTTCGGCCGCAGTGAAGCCTGCCTGATCGTCGCTGGTGCCCATGTAGGTGGACCAGAACAGGTCCTCCTTGCGTCTGTGCACCTGCAGGTAATCGGCATTGAGCTGATTGAGATAATTCCTGGCAATGGAACTCATAACTTCCCTCTTGTTATGGGGCGACCACGGGAGCGCCCACTCCTTTTTGGTGAAATGCCAACCCATTCACACTTCTTGCAAATTGAGCAGACAAATTGTGCGCCGGGATGCGCGCCATCACGCTATCAAAAGCGAGGGTTTCTGTCTGCTGGCTATACTGGTTGTCAAACTGCTCAATTGGCTGTTTTCCACCGCAACCCATTGAAAGTTAACGATATGTTAAAATAACAACAATCAGGTCCGGCCGGCAGTTCGGCCACAATCAGACCCGCATGGGAAAGTAAGGATAAGACTATGTTCAAGCTCGGTGATATTGCCGTGAGTCGCAAGCTGATGCTGCTGCTCTCACTGGCCCTGGTCGGCTTCATCGCACTGCTGCTCATCTCGGCCAGTGCCCTGCACCGCAATCTGATGAGTGAACGGGAAGCCAGGCTGCAGGCGGTGCTGGACCTGGCCATGAGCCGGATCCAGGCCCTGGCCGCCACCCTCCCCCCGGAGCAGGCCAAGGCACAGGCCAAGGCCATGCTCGACAGCATGCGCTTTGACGGGGACAACTACCTGTTCGTGCTGGATGAAGATCGTCGGGTGGTGGTGCATCCCGCCAAACCCGAGCTGGTCGGCCAGCAGATGGGCAACAACCCTGCCGAGTCCCACTGGCAGCACATGGTGGATCTCGGCAAGGGCGGCCACCAGGGCAGGCTGGAGTATCAGTGGGTCTCCCCGTCCGGCGAGGCGGCCCAGAAGATGTCGCTGGTGACGGGCTACCAGCCCTGGGGCTGGATCCTGGGCTCCGGTGTGTTGTTGCAGGACATTGAGGCCACCATGTGGTCCCAATATGAGTGGATGGGTGGCGCCACCTTGCTGGTGATCCTGTTGATGGGGCTGCTGGGACTCGCCATCAGCCGCTCCATCGTCAATCCCCTGGCCGAGATCAACAAGGCCATGGCCCGGGTCGCGGCCGGCGATCTGGTGGTCAGCATCCCGGTGCTGGGCAGGGATGAGCTCGGCGCCGTCGCCAGCTCCACCAACCAGGGGCTGGATGCCATCCGCCGCGCCCTGCTGGAGGCGAGCCAGGGGGCCCGCAACGTGGCGGATGCCGCCCTGCGCATCGCAGCCTCCGCCGAACAGACCAACCAGGCGGTCAACAGTCAGCGGGATCAGCTCGCCCAGCTCGCCACCGCCATGAACGAGATGAGCGCCACCATCGCCGACGTGGCGGGTCACGCAGAGAATACGGCCCGCGACACCCAGGATGCCACCAGCGAGGCCGGGCTCGGCAACCAGGATGTCCATGCCAGCGTGCACGGCATCCAGGCGCTGGCCACCGAGGTGGATCAGGCCACCTCGCAGGTCAACCAGCTCAAGGAGGGTGTGATGCAGATAAGCGAGGTGACGGCGGTCATCAGCGCCATCTCGGAGCAGACCAACCTGCTGGCCCTCAACGCCGCCATCGAGGCGGCCCGGGCCGGCGAGCAGGGCCGTGGCTTCGCCGTGGTGGCCGACGAGGTGCGCCAGCTGGCCAGTCGCACCCGCCACTCCACCGAGGAGATCCAGAGTACCATCACCCAGTTGCAGCAACGGGCTGTCACCGCCGCCAACGCCATGGACGCCAGCCGCAAGCTGGCGGAGAGCAGCGTCAACCAGTCCGAGAAGGCGGGGCAGGATCTCTCCCTCATCGTCAATCACATCCAGCACGTGAGCGACATGGCGACCCAGATCGCCACGGCGGCGGAGCAGCAGAGCATGGTGGCGGAAGACATGAACCGCAACGTCAGCGGCATCAACGACTCGGCGCTCGAGATGTCCCAGGCGGCCACCCAGCTGGCCCAGGAGAGCGAACTGCTGGCCGGTCTCTCCCGAAGCCTCGACGAGCGACTGGCGGTGTTCAAGCTGGACAACGCCCAAGCCCAGGACAGGATGATGCGACCGACCCAGGCGTCCTCTTCCCGAGCAGGCATGCAACCCCGCCACTGAGTGGCCCCATGAGCCCCTGCCAGGCTTGCAGGGGCTCCTTTCCTGTCATGGCCACGGGAGCCTCTCCCGGGCCACCCTCTCGCACTGAACCAGCGCGCAGATCCCGACGGAGCGATCTGCCGCTGATGCGCTGCTCCGATGAGACGGCACTGTCAATTTTTACACTTAATTTTTTAACAAAATATAGCCATGATGGGTGGTCGCCACAGGCGGCACCATGATCCTTTCTGTAGTCATTTGGCAAACTGGTTGAAAGGCCAGGACGCAAAGCCTCCGGTCTAAAGACAAGCTGTCCAGGATAGCGGGGTTGCAGCACCGTGTTTCGGGGAACTCCCCTGCCAACGTGACTGCCCACATCACCGAACAGAGGAATGTATGGCAGCAAATATCCGACTCACCCATCTCGCGGCAGCGCTGGCGCTGCTGGCCAGTGGCGGCGTGCTCGCTCACGGCTACATCAGCCAGCCCGAAGGGCGCAACTACCTGTGCAAGACAGGGGGCAACATCCAGTGTGGCGCCATCCAGTGGGAACCCCAGAGCCTGGAAGCCCCCTCCGGCTTCCCCGATGGCGGCCCCGCCGACGGCCAGATAGCCTCGGCCGGTCACCCCCAATTCGGCGAGCTCAACACCCAGACCCTCGATCGCTGGACCAAGCGTGAGGTGCAGGCCGGTCCCTTCGCCATCAGCTGGACCTTCACCGCCAACCACGTGACCCGCAACTGGCGCTACTACCTCACCAAGCAGGACTGGAACCCGAACCAGCCCCTCACCCGGGATGCGTTCGATCTCAATCCCTTCTGCGTCATCGATGGCAACATGGTGCAGCCCCCCAAACAGGTGACCCATCAGTGCACCCTGCCCCCGCGTACCGGTTATCAGGTCATTCTCGGGGTGTGGGAGGTAGGGGATACCGCCAACAGCTTCTACAACCTGATCGACGCCCGGTTCAAGGATGGCACCCAGCCACCGCTGACCTGGAGCCAGGGAGGGACCATCTATCCCTCCATCGACCTGGTGGCGGGTGACAAAGCCAGAACCCGGGTGTTCGATGCCAATGGCGAGCGCACCGATCTCCAGACCGAGCTGACCATCGCCAACGCCGGGCAGGGCCAGAAGAACAACTGGGCCCACGCCCTGGCGAGCAAGATCAACGCCGAGCAGAGCCAGATCCGTGCAGGCCAGCAAGGTACGGACGGCCAGTTCAACCCCGTCTATGGCCAGAACCCGGTCTACCTCAAGGCTGGCAGCAACCTGCAACGGGTCGAGATCCAGCTTGAGCAACAGCAGCCCCCGGTGGAGAACGGGATCAGCGTGAGCGGTCTGGCGAGCGACTACACGCTCGACAACGGCAAGCTCACCCTGATGTTCACCGTCACGGCCCAGGGGGATCTCGCCATCACCAACACCCTCTATGACCACGGCGGTGTCGCCAGAGGGCAGAGCAGTGCCGACATCAAGGACGGCAGCCAGAGTTTCTCCATGGCGCTGACCGGCTTGAGTGCGGGCCACCATCAGCTGGTGATCGAGGGCAAACCCAAGGCCGGTGGTGACGCGGTGCAGCAGACCCTGGATCTCATGTTCAAGGATCCGGCAAGCGGGGGCGATTACCAGTTCACCTTCCCGGACGGCCTCAAGTCCTACACCGCCGGAACCCGGGTGCTGCAGCCGAAGAACGGCAAGGTCTATCAGTGCAAACCCTTCCCCTACAGCGGCTGGTGCAGCCAGTGGGCGAGCACGGCAACCCAGTATGAACCGGGCGTAGGCTCCCACTGGCAGGAGGCCTGGACAGCGCAGTGATGGGACGTATCCGACCTGGCGGGAACCCGCTCGGCGTTTCCAGTGCCAGATCAGGTCAACATCAAACAAACGGGGAGCCCATGGCTCCCCGTTTTTCATCCACCCCTCGGTTCAGATCTGATAGTCGAGCAGGGGCTCGTTGCTCATGGCGCGGGCCTGGATCTCCGCCAGCGCCAGCTCGGGGTTGCAGAGCTGGATGAACTGCCAGGCAAAGTTGTGCTGGAACTGCCCCTGCTTGAGGCCGATCCAGGCGGTGTGCGGCGCAAACAACCGACTGCCGTCCAGTTGCACCAGTCCCTTGTCCCGCTGGGAATCGAACGCCATGTCCGCCAGTATGCCCACCCCCATCTCCAGCTCGACATAGGTCTTGATGACGTCGGAGTCCTGGGCGGTCAGCAGGATCTGCGGCACTATGCCCGCCTCGGCAAAGGCATCATCCACCCGTGCCCGACCGGTGAGGCCGGCCTGATAGGTGACGATGGGCCAGTGGGCCAGAGCGGCCAGGGTCAGCTCCCGCTCGGCGGTGAGGGGGTGCTGCTCCGGCACGACGATATTGTGGTGCCAGCGGTAGTAGGGAAAGGCCACCACCCCTTCGCTCTTGTCGAGCTGCTCGCTGCTGATGCCGATGTCCACCTCGCCGGTCTGCACCAGCCGCACTATCTCCTCCGGGCTGCCCTGGCGCAGCTCCAGCTGTACCAGGGGGAACTGCTCGCGAAACGCCTTCACCACCCGGGGCAGGGCGTAACGCGCCTGGGTGTGGGTGGTCGCGATGAGCAGCCGGCCCGAGTCGCGGTTGGCGAAGGTACTCGCCAGTTTGCGGATGTTGTCGGCATCCCCCAGGATGCGCTCGGCGATCACCAGCAGCTCCTTGCCCGGCTCCGTCATGCCGAGCAGCCGCTTGCCGTAGCGGATGAAGAGCGCCAGCCCCAGCTCCTCCTCCAGCTCGCGGATATGGCGGCTGACCCCGGACTGGGAGGTAAACAGGGCATTGGCCACCTCGGTCAGGTTGTAATCCCGCCGTGCCGCCTCCCGAATGATACGCAACTGCTGAAAGTTCACCTCATCGCCTCCTGCGCTGAGTGGCGCTGGCTCGGGCCACCGTCCTCTTGTTATGGATTGCCGGGATCATTGCCCGGTTGCAAGCCTGAAAGGGGGGCCGCGCCGGGCGGCGCGCCCTCAAATCTGGTAGTCGGGGTAGAGCTGTGCCTGCCTGGCCACCAGACGTACCCCCTGGCCCGGGGCGAAGGCCCGGGCGGCCTCCTTGCTCAGCTCGGCCTCGTAATGGGCACCTCCCGTCTCCCCGTCACCACGCAGCTCCACCCGGATGCGCGGCCCCATGGGCAGCAACCGGGTGATGGTGGCGCGAATGCCCCCCGGGGCGTCCGCCGGCAGTATCTCCAGCTCGTGGGGGCGCACATAGGCGATGGCCGCGATCCCCTCCGCCAGGTGGGAGGGGATAGGGCCCCCCAGCTGCTGCTCGCCGATGCCGAGCCCCTGCCCGGCCACCCGGCCGCGGAACAGGTTCACGCTGCCGAGGAAGCTGTGCACGAAGGCGCTGGCGGGCTGGTCATAGACCTCGGCCGGGGTGCCTATCTGCTCCACCTTGCCGGCGTTCATCAGCACCACCCGATCCGCCACCTCCAGCGCCTCCTCCTGATCGTGGGTCACGAACAGGCTGGTGACGTGCAGCTCGTCATGCAGTTCGCGCAGCCAACGGCGCAGCTCCTTGCGCACCTGGGCGTCGAGGGCGCCGAAGGGCTCGTCCAGCAGCAGCACCTTGGGCTGCACCGCCAGGGCGCGGGCCAGGGCGACCCGCTGACGCTGGCCGCCGGAGAGCTGGGTAGGATAGCGCCCGGCCACGTGGCTGAGCTGCACCAGATCCAGCAGCTCCTTGACCCGGGCGCGGATGGCCTCCTCGTTCGGTCGGTCGGCGCGCGGCTTGACCCTCAGACCGAACGCCACGTTCTCGAACACCGTCATGTGGCGGAACAGGGCGTAGTGCTGGAATACGAAGCCGACGTTGCGATCGCGCACGTGGAGATCCGATGCATCCTCTCCGCGGATGATGACGCTGCCGCTGTCGGCCTGTTCCAGCCCGGCGATGATCCGCAGCAAGGTGGTCTTGCCGCAGCCGGAGGGGCCCAGCAGGGCCACCAGTTCACCGTCGTGAAAGTCGAGGTTGATATCGGCCAGGGCCGCGTACTGATTGAAATGCTTGTTGAGTCCTTGCACCTGAATGCTCATGGATGCCTCTCTTGATAACCGTTAATTCGAGATCAATGGGACTGGGTCGGCTGACTGCGCAGCCTGGCCAGCAGGGTTTCACCCAGCAGGGTGAAGATCCCGAACAGCGCCAGCAGGCTGGCCACCGCGAAGGCGGCGCCGGTCTGGTACTCGTTGTAGAGGATCTCGATGTGCAGTGGCAGCGTGTTGGTCTGGCCGCGAATATGGCCGGAGACCACGGAGACGGCGCCGAACTCCCCCACCGCCCGGGCGGTACAGAGCAGCAGGCCATACATCAGGCTCCAGCGGATGCCGGGCAGGGTGACGCGCCAGAACATCTGCAACCCGCTTGCCCCCAGCATGATGGCGGCCTCCTCTTCCTCCGGGCCGCGCGCCTCCATCTGGGGCAGCAGCTCGCGCACCACGAAGGGCACGGTGATGAAGGTGGTCGCCAGGATAATCCCCGGGGTGGCGAAGATGATCTTGATGTCGTGCTCGCCGAGCCACTCGCCGAACCAGCCGCGACTGCCGAACATCAGCACGAACATCAGGCCGGCGATGACGGGGGACACCGAGAACGGCAGATCGATGATGGTGATGAGCAGTTGCCGCCCTGGGAAGCGGAAGCGGGCGATGGCCCAGGCCGCCGCCACACCGAACAGCAGGTTCAGGGGCACGGCGCAGAGCGTCACCAGGGCCGTCAGCCCGAGGGCACTCAGGGCATCCGGCTCGCTGATGGCGTGCCAGAAGAAGGCCAGCCCAGGTCGCAGGGCCTGGATGAAGACGGTGGCCAGCGGCAACAGCAGCAAGGCGGCAAACCAGCCCAGACCGACGGTGACCAGCAGCCATTTGACCCAGACCGGTTCATGGGTCACCGGGGGATGACGCGCCGGGGTGGCCGAAGCGGACTCCTGGGCCTGATCGAGATGTGCAGTAGAGGCGTTCATATACGGCTTCCTCCGATGCGAGCCCAGCTCCAGGCTTGCAACTTGTTGATGAGCAACAGCAGCACAAAGGAAATGAGCAGCATGACAGACGCAATGGCCGATGCACCGGCGTAGTCATACTCCTCCAGGTGACTCATGATCATCAGGGGGGCAATCTCGGACACCATGGGGAGGTTGCCGGCAATGAAGATGACAGAGCCGTACTCCCCCACGCCGCGAGCAAATGCCAGGGCAAAGCCGGTGAGCAGCGCAGGTACCAGGGTCGGCCACAGTACCCGAATGAAGGTCTGCCAGCGGTTGGCACCCAGGCTCGCAGCCGCCTCCTCTTGCTCGCTCTCCGCTTCCCGCAACACCGGCTGCAGGGTACGCACCACAAAGGGCAGCCCGATAAAGGTCAGGGCAATGACCACTCCTATGGGGTTGTAGGCAAGCTCGATGCCCAGCGGAGCGACCCATTGGCCAATCCAGCCGTTGGGGGCAAAGATGGCGCACAGGGCGATGCCGGAGACGGCAGTCGGCATGGCAAAGGGCAGGTCGATCAGCGCATCCACCAGTCTGCGGCCGGGGAAGGTATAGCGCACCAGTACCCAGGCCAGTATCAGACCGAACAGACTGTTGAGCAGGGCGGCAATGAAGGCGGCACCAAAGCTCAGGCGAAAGGAGGCGAGCACCCGGGGGGAGCCGATCACCTGCCAGAACTCGGCGGCGCTCAGGTTGTTCACCGCAAACAGCACCAGTGCCGAGAGCGGCAGCAGCACCAGTATGCCCAGATAGAGCAGACTGAAGCCCAGCGTTGGCCCCAGGCCTGGCAGGACGGAATAAGAACTTAATCGCATAACACATCCGTTTGTTATAAATACTTTGGATGTGACGATTTTGCTCACGGCGGCCAGGGACAACAAACACCAATAATGCCTTTGCTAAGCACTTTTTTATCTAACAATGGTGGAACAAGGCTTTTAGAGCGATAAGCATAAAAAAAGGTCTTTTATATAAATAAAAGACCTAAAAGACGGAGCGGTAAAACCGGGAACATGCAAAGTCAGTCACGCTGGCCAAGTTGCCAGCCTGTCTGGAAATCGTGCCGAGACAATCCGAGGGGCACTCATCGAAAACTGAGTGCGGCCTGCTTGCCCCACTCGGCAGGAGCAGGCTCCACCACCATTTCGGCACGGCGGTATAGGGTGCTGAGCAAAGCGAGCCCCTGGTGCCACTCCCCATGGCCGGACTGGGCATTGATATGGCCCACTTCCCCCGCATCGAACAACGGCACCTGCCACTGCCGGCTCCAGAACTCTGCCCGCTCGAAACTCATCCAGGGGTCATTGCGGCTGGCGATCAACTGGGCAGAGACCTTGATGGACCCCGTCAACACCTCATCCGGGATACCGAAACGGGCAGGATCGGCAGGGGCAACGATGAAGATGGAAGAGACCTTGTCTGGTTGCAGTCTGGCGGCAGCGATGGCCGTTAGAGCGCCGAAGGAGTGGGCGACCAGGTGGACCCGGCTGCGCCGGCTCCTGAGCTTGCTCGCCAGCTTGGCGCTCCAGACCGTGAGATCCGGCTTGTCCCAGGGCAGACCCATCATTCTCTGCCACTGGGGAAATTGCTGGTGCCAGCGGCTCTGCCAGTGATCCGGCCCACTGTTGTGCAGACCGGGAACCAGAAGGATCTTGTTCATCGTGGTACTCCTATCTGTTGTCACAGGGGCCTGCGTCTCTTAGCGGCCCGGTTGGTAAATCTGGTCAAACGATCCGCCCTGGGCAAAGTGCTTCTTCTGTGCCTTGTCCCAATCTCCTTCCAGATCCTTGACAGTAAAGAGCGTCAGGTTGGGGAACTGGGCCGCTGTCTCCTTCAGGATCGCCGGATTGCTCGGACGATAGTGGTATTTGGCGATGATGCGCTGCCCTTCGTCGGAGTAGAGATACTCGAGGTAAGCCTTGGAGACGGCCTCGGTACCATGCTTCTTGGCTACCTTGTCCACCACGGCTACCGGCGGCTCGGCCAGGATGGAGACCGAGGGCACCACCAGTTCGAACTTGTCGCTGGTACCCGGCTGATTGAGCACCAGCAACGCTTCATTTTCCCAGGCCAGCAACACATCCCCGAGCCCGCGTTCGATGAAGCTGGTGGTGGCGCCACGTGCCCCGGAGTCCAGCACCTTCACATTCTTGAACAGATCGCTGACAAACTGTTTGGCGCCCTCTTCAGTGCCGCTTTTCTTCAGCGCATAGCCCCAGGCAGCCAGATAATTCCAGCGCGCACCGCCGGAGGTCTTGGGGTTGGGGGTGATGATGGCGACATCCTTGCGCACCAGGTCGCCCCAATCCTTGATCTGCTTGGGATTCCCCTTGCGCACCAGGAAGACGATGGTGGAGGTGTAGGGAGAGGCATTGTTGGCCAAACGCCCTTCCCAGTCGCTGGCGGTGAGACCTGCCTTGGCCACCGCATCCACGTCATAGGCCAGCGCCAGGGAGACCACATCAGCCTCCAGTCCGTCCACCACGGCACGAGCCTGTTTGCCTGAGCCACCGTGTGACTGGCTCACCACCACATCGTCGCCGGTTTTGGCCTTCCACTCCTTGGCAAAGGCACTGTTGTACTCCTGGAACAGCTCCCGCGTCGGGTCATAGGAGACATTCAGCAGCCGCACCTCGGCGGCTTGGACCTGACCGAGAGCCAGCAGGGAGAGAACGGTGAGAGCGGTCATTCGCAGTTTCATGGTGATACTCCATATCGTTGGGTTGAGTACAGCATGCCCGCTTATGCATATTCCATGAAGAAAGAAAAAGCGCTTTGCTTATCTCTTATCCGCATATGAGCTCCCGATGGTCCTCTGGCACTCTCGGCCAGAGCGTATTTTCGCGCTTGCGGTGCTCATCTCCAGACACGACAAAGCCCGGCCGATTGGCAGGGTTGGGAAAAGATGGAGGAACAAAGGCAAACCAGAGCGAAGGGTAAGCCCTGGGTAAAGGGACAATGCCAGACACGCAATCACCACAGGGGGGAAGAGGCGGGTTGTCCGTGACAAGTGGCGATTCAGACCCGCCGGTTGCCTCTTGTTCCCTGAGCTCTTATCCAGACGCCAGAAAGCAAAAAGGCCTTCCCGACAGGGAAGGCCTTTCAATTTAGTGGCGGAGCGGACGGGACTCGAACCCGCGACCCCCGGCGTGACAGGCCGGTATTCTAACCGACTGAACTACCGCTCCGCATTCGGTTAGCTTTCGCTAAATCTTTTGCTGCTTCTTTATGAGGTGTCATCCTCGCAGCCAGTAACGTGATTTTGCACATCACTGTTTAATTGGGTGCCTGGCAGTGTCCTACTCTCGCATGGCGAATGCCACACTACCATCGGCGCTACAGCGTTTCACTTCTGAGTTCGGCATGGGGTCAGGTGGTTCCACTGCGCTATTGCCGCCAGGCAAA
>NZ_JABERS010000025.1:0-62124 GCF_013168745.1 Aeromonas sp. TW 6
TCGGGCTGCGGGGTCGGAGGCAAGAAGATCTCCGTGGATGAAGGGGGCAACACCAGTTCGATGGGATATAACGCAGGGGCTTCGGCTTTGGCATCACGTCGCCATTTGAACAAGAGGTTTGCATTGATCCCGTGCTCCTGTGCGAGTTTTGAGACGGAGACGCCGGGTTGGTTGGCGGCCTCGACAAGTCGCTGTTTGAATTCTCGTGAGTAATTGGCTCTGCCTTTACGGCTGCCATTGGTACGACTATTGGTGTACACCATCTTTGGTTCCCACTACTTTTTAGTGGGAACTACTTTGTCCACAACTGCCTCCATTCACCAGACGGTAGTGGCCGGACGCTTACGTGTATTGAACGCTTTGGAAAACTCAAATACGACGGAGGGAGCCTGCAACAAAACAGGTTTAGTATTCACACTCGCATCCGCCCCATCATGGACCGAGTGGATGGGCGGGCGTTCAGCCACCAAACGCACAGCACCGTCCCCCTCTCCATGCACATACTCTCGCAACTTGGGATGGAAAAACTCTACTTCGTCTGGAATCGCAGCTTGGACGTTTCTTAGACTGGCTACCTCGTAAACCAGCATGCTTTGGGTTTGTTTATCAAATCGCCCCCGAACCTCAAAAGAAGCGGAGCGTAAAGGTGGAGGGGTAAACTCGAAATCCCAGTGCCGATATCCACTTTGTTCATAGCCATTCAACTTTTGACTACGACCAATGCTTTCGTAAGAGGCTCGAGCATCTGGGTCGATCAAGATCCAGCTCAATAAACGCCGCGATTCATAATCATCCAGAGACTTAAGTGGATAGCTAGAGGAGGGTAATACATTCACCCGGGCTACGTTGGGACCAGGATATTCAATCGAAAACTCACTTCTCAGATAATCAGGCTCGAGTGCTGAGCGCGAAAGATAGCCATCGTGTAAGGGAAAGTGCGAACAAGTATCCCACGAACAAAAAATGAAAATTTTAGTCATTTAATATCAATGGGTTACCATTAAATGCTCTCGTGCCATATGACTTATTCGCACCTTCCCTAGTCTGACGGCGCTTACTGCTGAATTCACTGTCGGCGAAGGTGAGCTGATGACTCATGATGAACCCTTTTTCATGGCTCCAGATGACAAACATGATCTCATATCAGGGACTTGTTCGCACCTTCCTTAGCACTCTTACCGTTAGATTCTGTGCGGGTGAGATAACCTTCTTCCTGCAACGACATGGCCACTGCTTCAGTGACCAGTAGCTCGGCATTGGGTTCGAATTTCAGGTGCTTGAGAAACTGGGTGTACGTAAGGGGTTTGCTACTTGGCCGCCTGGTCAGTTGTGCAGCGCTGAGAGGATCGTTTGTGACTCCATTCAGCGACATCACCCGAAACATTTCCAGTTGGCCGATGGTTTTGAGATACCCCAAGAACGTCTGGATAGAGGCGCTGCCGCAATCGGCATCGAAGCGTTTCACAGCATAGAAGGATTTGCCGAGCATCCCAGCTACCCGACTTTGTGTCATGCCCATCTCAGTTCGGGCCTCACACATCCAGGCACTCAGCTCATTGACGACCGTTTGAACATCTTCGTCCTGCATGTATTCTGCTCCACTCACAACGCTCCATCTCATTACTTCCGGTGAGCGTCTTTTAGATGGCAAAGCAGGCGAGCCACCAGCGGCCCGCCTGTTACTTGCTGCGCTAGGTTGTTACCCCCAGGCAGCCATACACCGCTCCCACAGCTTCGCGCCTGCATTACGTCGACCGGCACGATAGAGCGTTAGGGCGTTCTGCGCGTCATTACGTGCTGCTTCCCGTACCGCTTGCTGCTCTTTACTACTCGGTGGTACCCTTCGCTTACTCATTGATGACCTCCTCATCGCTGGGTAACGGCCCCATTGCTGCTCGAACAGCGTTGGGGCTCTCTTTTTAGGGCCGAAGGTGTCTACGCCCCTCCTCTTGCTTGCTTCTCAACTGCCTATGCTCCTGCTTCGGAATTTGCTCTGAGCAAAGGATTCGATCTCGCCTTCACAAAAGCTCACCGGCAGGTCTAAGCCGTTCAGTAGCAACAATTCTGAGTCCTTGTGTGCCCTCGCTTGATGGATGGTCATATCGAAGGCTCGATATACCGCGACGGCCGATTTAATCGAGGTGTGATAGGGGCAGCCAATGCGTTCAGCTATATGCACAGTCGCAATCTTCAATGCCACCATGCAGCTCTCCGCAGAGGGCAAGTCCCCGATGGTACGGGCCCCGCGCAAATCAGCGGGGGCCACTTTCAACATGGTGTTCATCAGATCATGGTCGCCTTGCCGTGCAGGAACACCAGACGCTTGCCGTCCTCACGAGGGGCAACCTTCGGCAGGATGGTGTCACCGATCACATAGGCACCGTCCTTCATGTGGAAGTAGGGGTCGGCTGCATTTGCCTTAACCTCTTGGGCGTAGCCCCGCTCTGGGGTGATCAGGTAGACGCCGTACTGGCCAGGCGTGAGCGGCATGACTTCCCCAAACTCCGTGCCACTTGCGGGACGAACCACCTTGACCAGCATTGTGTAGGTGTCGTGAGCCGGGTCAGAGCAGGTAAAATCGAAGTCTTTATACATCGTGCCGGTACAGACGTAATCCTTGAGCGATGGCTTATTCAGGAAGGTTTTAAGCTCCTCGCTATCGTCAGGCTTCGCGACTTGCTTTTGATAATTGGCGTCCAACACACGCACGATTGTTTGGGGAGAACGGTAATCTTCACCAGGATTCAGCTTGGCGGTGAACACGTTTGAGCTTTGCAGAGGATATTCAGCAACCAAACCGGACATGAACCCCAGCCCAATCCCCAGACCTGCCCCACCCAACGAGCCGAGACTCCCGGCCAAATCACTGGATAACAACATTGCATTACTGGTCGAGGTCACCAGGGTATCGAAGCCTTTTGAGTAGCTGTTATCACTCAGCAGATGCGGATACCCGGCATAGGCGGCCACATTAAGCGCCACACTCTTTGTCGGATTCTGAACGAAGGGCTTACCCATGTCTTTGGGCGTAGAGGAACAACCAGCCAGGGTCATGACTGCCAAGGTGGTGACTGCGAAGATCTTTGCTTTCATCGTACTTCCCTCAACCAATGTGTGCTTTATAGAAACACTGTACTTTGACGTTTACCGCCAGTCAACAGCATTTATTGGAATTTGCAAATGGCTGGTCTTGGCATGTATGAACAGTCCACGTTTTCAAGCTGAATGAGGTCTTGGGTCTCTTTGGAAGCGTTTATGAGCTTGTCGCTTTCGTAGCGGTTATTTAGCCGCTCCAAGGTATTATCGCGATCCTGCCCGCCTGCCAGTACATGGCCATTGCCGGTCAACGCTTCGAGTGTCAGGTCATCCTGCCCATCCGGCAGTGCTCCACCAAGGGTGGCCTCAGCGACCCATTCGGTGAGGTCGATTCGCGACCAGTCGAGTTGCTGCATCTGAGCGATGGTGATTCCGCTGCAATCTGTGAGTCCTAGCTGGACAACAGCCTGTTGCATCACGATCCTCGGCAACATCGAGCTGTAGCAGCAGTAGTTTTGTGCTCGTTTGACACACACCTTTTTGATGCCCATGTTTATTTCTTTGAGGCAGTAGGTGTCGCCCACTTTGAAGCAGGCTTTTTCGTGGATCTTGCTGGCTGTTTCCAATTCTTCCGGCTTACAGGAGACAATCATTTGCGCGATCATCATCGTCAGTTTGTAGACGGTGTAGGCGATCATGACGACGCTGAAGGCGGATACGATGGTCGAAGCGAGCGGGGTCAACGCATAGACCCCTGCGTTTTCTGTTATTACCCCCCCGATCACTTCCTTGCCGAGCGCATTGTAAAGCGTCCCCATCACCTTCTGTTCGACTGCAGCTATGATCCCGTCCAGCGCTGTTTCTTTGGCTATCTCTCCCCCGGCTGCCTTTGCCGTTTCGACAGCCACCTCCTGTCCTAGCGAACTCATGACCGTGTTCGATGCGGTGGTCATCATATTACCCACGGCATCCATCGCGCCTGCTGTCAGGTTGCCGATACTGGTACCCACAGAGCTGACACCCTCGTAGATGGCAGTGAAGCTGCTTGACCCTGTGATTTCGGAGGCACTGGTGGCAATTGACTGCCAGTTGGCAGAACGAATGAGGCTAAACCCGGCCATCGCCGCAGACATCATATCGGGACCGACATCAGGCTCCTTGCAACAGTCAACGTCGGTCATGCTGCCCACAATCCCTACCGCCCAGCCGCAATACTTTTCCTCGCCAGGGAAGATCTTGCATTGGGTCGGGTCGGCCACATTGCACTCCCCGTCCGCAGAGATGAAGCTCAGCGCTTGCAACAGACCCGCCACTTGGCCGAAGTCCTTATTGGCCTCGGGGGCTCCGGCATTGCAGTCGGTTCCGATACAGGGCAGCTCGCCGCAGGTATTAGAGGTGTTGGCCACTATCTCGGAGACGGTTTTACCCTCGTCGCAGTCATAGACGATCTCCTCCATGTAACAGGCCCCCGTACCGGCATCAAACCAACCCGGTACGCAATCGCGCTTCTTCTCGATGCACATGGGGTTCATCTTCTGCTCAAGACATCCATCAGGCATGTTCTTGATGTCTTCGTAGTCGAAGCACTGGGTCTGCGCGTCATCAATGCAGAACTTGTTCTTGGCGAGCGGGTCACAGAAGAAACCGTTGGCGTTGGCCTTCCATGTCAGATGGCCGGTATCACCAGGGTAGAGAGGTCCGCCTAAGTTAAGGATGGAGTCCGGTAAACGCTTGGTGCCCTGGTCGGTCGGTACCCACTTATCCATCTGGCAGGTGCCGTCAGAGCGCTGCACCGCATCCCAGCAACCGGCAGGCTTTTGGATGTGGTCATCACGGAAGTTGGCATTGTCAAATTTAATGGTGATCTCGAAGTGGCCTTCACCGCCGTCACCCACCGCCACCCGGTTGTAGAGGTTGATAATACGGTCGCCATCGGTCACCACGCTGTTGCGTACCAGGTTGGTGACGTCGATGTAGCCGCCAATCTTATCGGTACCGCTACCATCCCCTAAGTACCAGCTGGTATTGGTCTCACATCCCCTACCTGCCACCGGGAAGGGGTAAGTCGCCGGATCTCGCATCTGTTTATCAACGTGGTAGAGCAGCGTGGTATCCCCCAGCTTCACTTCCATGTGGTCATCCCACTCCGCTGACGTGATCATCGCCTGCCGAACGACCGCTTCTGCGGAGAACTTCAGGGTGAGAGCGTTACTGAAGATGCCGCAGGAGCCGCCATTCCAATAGTTATCACCCTGCTTACCGATACGGATTTTTACGCAATCCGCCCCGCACACTGACATGGAGCCGTCTCCGCCCTCGATGTAGACCGGCACATGGAGGTCGCGTTCGAGCTGACACGAGGTGAAGTTATCCTTCTTGGGGGAACTACAACGGGCCTCCTTCCAATCGGGGTAATGCGTGTCCTTGGTCGTTGTCCGGGTAATACTTTGACACGACCCTTCAAACAGGCCGCGCTGGTAACGAGCATCATCAACAGCGGTCTTGGCCCCGTTGAACACCGGGTCATCACGGGAGATGTTTTGTGGTTTGTTCTCCCTGTAGGAACTCATGAGGGTGCGATAGACCACGCTATCGCTGGTCTGCCCGCCAGTCTGCGCCCGGCTGATCTCCTGCTTCACCACGTCGATTAGATTGGTTTCATCGTGCGGGTCATAGGTGCTCTTGGCCTCGAACGAACTCTCCGCGTTATTGGCTTCCGAGCCGACAACCGTGCCTACCTGATTGACCGTCGCTGCATTGGTCGGGGTGCTGACGTAATTGCCGTTGGCATCACGGGTGAGCTTCACCCCGCCGTCCTGGGCGTACTTCATGGAGGCATTGTTGCCTGAGACGCCAGGCAGGGTCAGGTTGCCGACACCGTTCCCCCCGGTAGTGGCCTGGTTGTAGGTGTCCTTGTAGGACTGGGTGAAGTCGGTTTTGCTGTAGCCGGTGAGGTTGACGTTATTGCCGACATGGCTCTGGCCCTGATACTTCTCCAGCGACTTGATGACATCTGCCGAGCCACCCACGCCCTTGCCATACTTCTGCTGGATCTCGCTCAGGCGATCCTCTTTTGCGACGTCGTTATCCGGCGTGTTGACCTTGTACTTTGAGTTCAGGCTGTCATAGATGGCGTTTGCTTGCGCCGCCATGGCACGGCCGGGTGACAGGCTGACCGCCAACGTCAGGACAAAAGCCGGGTGGAAAACGAACACCACAAAATAGGTGAAAATGACGCTTAACGACCAGTGCCGCATGGCGCTTCCGTGTGCTATTTGGCCCTGTTCCATTTGCCCCCCAAACTCCATCTTTTAAATCGTGTCTATTGTTGCTATTGTTGCATTTTGTGAAATGATTACCTTGTACTCATGTAGCCGACGCAACAATCGACATAGCGCCAAACGAGGAACACATAGTTCTCTTTGCCCGGTCTGGACCGGCCCCCCTTGAGCGTTGACCACTGGTGTACCGACTCTCCCAGCCGGTGACAGCAATCCTCTGAAGGAATGAAGTTACTGGGGCTGGACGAACCGCCACCCCCCTGGGCAGGCGGCGTAAACAGCGGGCGCGAGTTCTTTGACTCGGGTACTGGGTAGAGCATCGACACACGGTATTGCGAGCGCGGAATGAAGTAGCTATACGACGACTCGCACATCTCCTCCTCCCCCATGGTTTTTTCGGCAAGCCCGCGTCGGTGCAGGGACGCCAGCTGGCGCTGCAGCAGTAGGCTTGAGTTTTGAACCGGGTCGGTGACGCCGTGAATGTTGCCGGTATGCGGGTAGATGAGCCCATCACAGCCCGCGCAAAAATAATTCTTCTCCGACTCAGACTTGAGCGTGGTGGCCACGCAGTCCGCCATGCACCACGCCAGCGCCAGAGGATTGGCGAAAACGACCGATTCAGGGTTCAAGACAAACGTCAGTAGGTCATTGCTCCAGAGCGGATCAATCTCACTCATTGTCAGGAGGTCGAGGTCCATGTGGTTGTCCCCGGCGCAGGAGGGGATCATCAACAGGTTCAACATCTGGAAGATCGGGTACGTGAAGTAGTGCGAGTCCATAAACACTTGGCGTGGCTTATCGGTCTCAGCAGAGGCTCGGTCGCGGCCCACCTCGAAGGAACTATCCTGCAGCTTGATCCCACCGAGGAACGGCGAGCACCAAGGGGTTTTTACCACCTCTTCGACTCGGGCCGGTTGGAAATAGCCAAGCTGCCAGCCAATCTCGGGTACCCCGTTGCTGTCATTGCACATGCAGATTGACTTACTGGGGGCAGCGCCAGCGGGTTTGGGGCCTACGCCCATGATCCGCATTGGCAGCACGCAGGACCAGCATATCTTGTCGATGATGCCCTGCAGGATCTTGCCGTCCTCGCAATCCAAGTTGAAATCCTTGCCGGGCTGCGCGGCCATCACCGACCAAGTGGTGAAGGCGGCTACCCCGCCGCACAGCGCGGCGATGAGCACTGCTCGCACCAGTTTCTTGACCAACCGATCGAGTATTGTCATCGCATCAGCCCCGTCAGGAACGGATTGGTCTGCACCCAGACCGAGATGGTGTCCGCCATATAGGGGTATTTGGTCGCAAAGACCACTCCGGCGAGAAACCCGATTGAGAGGAATATCATTTTCATTGGGTCGCCTCCTGAGCCGCTATGGCGAATTGCTGCACGGCAAACACGGTGCCCGAGGTTTCAATCACGGTGGGGGTTGCCGCTAGGTGGAAGCGCTCTATGAGCTCTTTGGGCAGCAGCCGGGTACGGGTCTGCAGATGCTCGTTGGCCCGACGCATCACATCCCAACCCTGTTCTCGGGTGTAATCGGTGGCCAGCACCATGGTTTGACCGGCGAAGGGATTCTTCTCCCGGTAAGCCTTGGTCCAGTCCAACTCCAGCTGCGACTGCGGGTTGATAACGATCATCCGTAGCGCGGCGTGGGGTTGAGCCAAGGGATTGACGATGGTTCCGGCCTTGGCCAACACATTGCCTTTGGGGTCGACAACGTCCTTCACCACCTTGACGGTAGGATCGATCATCCACCGCTCATCCTTGCTCGCCGGAGGAAGGCTGTGCATCGTCTGGTTGTTCCAGAAGCGAGCCACGGCGGCATCTTGCTTGGCCTTCCAGTCGATGGCCAAGGCCCGCTTTTTCATCTCCTCAACCAGACTCAGTTCTTCAATCTTCCAGGTCGGACCCACCCGTTGGTTCAGGCGCTCGCCCTCTTCCTGCTGGGCCACGGCATCTTCGAAATAGTTGATGTTGATAGAGCCTTCTAGGCGGTGGAAGGAGCCATCCCCCATATCTCGAATGATGGTGGGAACCACGGTCACCCCGTACTTCTCGAAGGCGACCGGATTGAGCAGTACCTGGGGCTCACGGTCTTCGCTGATCCCCGCCTTGCGAGCGATGACACGCAGCTGCCTTGCTGTGTCCGTGATGGTGCCACTGCCCTTGAGCAGGCCGATGAAGGCGACCGGCATCGAGTAGCGAGCTGCCACTTCCAGGGACGCCATGAGGTCTTTGTCCGGCAGGGACATCGAGAGGAACATCATCCCGTTCCCGAGCGCCGCGGCCTTATCCTTGTCGCTGCTACTCACCTTGTCAGCCCCAAGCACAGCGGCGAGGTCGCCCTGCTTCATGTTGCCGAACACCTTACCGATCTGCTGGGTGGTCTGCACGGAGGCGGCCTTACGCATCGCCTCATCGGTGATCTTCTGGGCCTGCTCGTGCTGCTCGTCGGTGATCTGCTCAGCCTGCGTCCGCATCACCAACTTGGTGGGGTCTTTCATGGCTTGCTGCTGAATGGCCTTGGCATTGATGGCCATTTCCCGAGACAGTGCATCCACATCCATCGGTGCCGACGGCTGCTCTTGGGCAAGCACGGGATTACATGACAGTAATAGCCCGGCCAATAACGTTCTTTTCATCTATCGTTCCCCAAAAACGCGAGTCGTAACTGCGGTCGGTATTGCCGATCAGATACAAATGTCCGGCGGGGACGGTAATGGTCTTCATCACCTCGGACTCTGGAATCTTCAATCGCCCTGCTATGCCGTGCAGCGGCACGGGGTAATAGGTCTTTTCGTTGACCCACACGCCATCAAGATCTACCCGGACCTTGTCACCCCCGGTGGCGGCCACAATCTTCATCAACTTTTCGCCCTTCTTGGCGATTTTCAGATCCCGGTCCATCGAGACCGCATAGATGCCTCCCCTGACCACATCCTCTTCCAACTTGCTGACCAGGAAGATCTTGTGGGTCAAGCACCCAGAAAACTTGGGCGATGGCATCCCAATCACAAACAGAGCTTTGAACAGGTAAAAACCCAGTCCTGCCAGGACAACCATCACTGCTATGTCTCTACGTCGGTAGAACGTCAGGTCTCTCGTCATTTAAAAACGCCTATCTCTGACTTTTAAAGCCGATCTCCATCATATTTGTAAAGCGTGATGGGCGCAACGAATCTGGATTAGATCTTGCGAGAGATGAGGTTAAGAGCGTGGCGCGACAAGCGGTGTGTCAATGTCCGTAGAGGACGGAAGAAGTGTCTGCGTTAATTCGGGGGCGTTACGGTATGGAGCTGCCAGAAAGAGTGGCCGGTAGCCCGGCCTTGGAAGGGTTTATACCCGGAAACGGGTGCGAGTGTCCGTGATGGCGTCCCAGGCTCTGCGTACCTCGCCCAGGCTGATTGTCTCTGTGGCGTTGTCCGTCAGGTACTCTGTCACCAACCGCACCAGTTCACGACCATTGACCGCTTGCTGGCGAGACAGAAACTCATCCTCTACTTGCGGTGAGAGCGGCCACTTGCCGGTGGCGTAGCTCGGCCGTCCGAGGGTGCGCGTGCGCTGGAAGCTCTCCAGCACACACCTGCCAATCCTATCCACCCGCGCCCAAATCCAGCGACCATCATCGCGGTCGCAGCGGATCGTGACCTCGTGCTGGACCCCGGTGAGGTCAAGTTCGAGGGAGGTGATCTCCCAGCCTGCTTGAGCCATTGTGCGCTGCAGGGCTCGCAACTGATGGCTGATCGGGTATGGGTTCACAGGGTTCATAATTTGAGTTCCTGACCAGGATGGAGTGGATCGAATGTTTCATTACCCCCATTCACGCCCGCTCGAACCGGCCAGCGACAAATTATTTTCTTCAACTTCAATAGTCCGGGCGCTGCCCTTGTCGATGAAGGTGATATTTTCATGTATCTGGCGACCTTCAACGATCACTTCGAGGTGGAGCGTGCCCTTGTTATCTGTTTCGTGCTCGCAGTGGAATTTAGAAGCTAGTTCTACTCGCTCACCGTCGAGCTCAATAGAATCTCCGCCCGACACACGGTAAAACTCCTCGCCATCAATCCACACCTGCTCCCCGTCCACGATCAGAAGCACGTCTCCTTCTAGCGATCTACCCATCACATCTTCTCCCGTTTGATACCTAGTCTTCGCTGCTGGCCATGGCTTTGATAACCCCGAGAGTCATCTGCACATCGGCCAAGGCCCGGTGCGCCTGACCCTCGATAACGACCCCTTCACGGCGAGCGGCATTGATCAATTTATGCCAGCGATAGCTGCCTCTATAGTCATCCCATTCGTCGGCGTACTCGGCATAAAGGAGCATCGCACACTCAGCTTGCATCTCAATAGGTGGCAAGCCGTATAGCGCGGCAGTGTGCGCCATCACGCGGCGATCGAAAGCGAGGTTGTAGACAATTACCGTCCTGCCGGAAACGGCTTCCGCCACGCGATCGTGGATTTCAGCCCATGTTGGAGCATTCGACACCATTGCGTTGCTGATGCCATGAATAGCGGTGGCATCAGCCGGGATCTTCCGTTTAGGCTTTACCAAGGTATCTATCAACGTTTGGCCGAATTCGTCGACAACACTGATTTCCACCACTTCTGACCAGCTTTCAAGACCAGTTGACTCCACGTCAAGCACCGCAATGGGCCCGCTCAACCATTCTCTTGCCTGTTGTTGTGGTGTCATCTCGGCCTTTCTCCTACTTGCTGATGTGTCGTATCATTCAATTGCTGTCCGTACATTAAAGCCACTAGCGAGCCCGATTGCAATATTAAATACACCTGTAATAATTCACGAATGAACGAGCATAGACCACGGCGCGGCCCGCCTTACAAGCCGGAAAGCGAGAAGCATTCGGATCGCATTGAGCTGAGGGTTACGGCTGAGCAAAAGGAGTGCTACCTGTTGGCAGCTGCGCTGGAAGGCAAGACAGTGTCCGAGTGGTTGAGGGACATTCTCGATGGCCATGCCGAACGCATCATCGGAACGCATCGAGCGGAGTGAATCACTAGGTTCCCTGGATACAGCTCACCTCCGTTGTCCTTGGCGGACACACAGGGCGGTCAGCAGTATTGGGGCGAGTTAACGCCCCTGGTTGTAAGCCTGCTTGAGTAGCACCTCAAGTCGGGTCTGTGCCTCACCCAGCGTGACCCCTTTCGGCAATTTACTCAGGGTGCTCCTTGCGCCAAGGCGAAGACAACCCTTGATCGCCTCCACTTCAACTGGCTGCTTCTCTATCTGACAACTGACCGCCAGCGCGGCGATAAGGTCGCGGTCTTTTGCATCCAGACCGTGGACGTCTGGCCAGAGCAGTTTTACGCGGTCAAGCATACCGAGACTCTGCTCAACTGTTGTGCGATACAGCTTCCCTACCGTCACACCGACCACCAGCACCACCGCCCAGATCGCCAGCTTGCGCATGAACTTCTTGTCCATGCCTTTTACCACACCTGTGACCGCTCCCTTGTCCATCCCCTTCCCTCTTCGTGATATGCCACCCCGTGGCTGTTTGCATGAAAAAAGGGCCTCCCGGTGTCCACCAGCAGGCCCTACACTGTTCCTACGCCATGTCGGCGCTAGATGCACCGCCCCTGCCGGTGGCGATACTCATTCTGCTCCCACCAAGTGGCGACTTCCTTAGCCTCGTTGACGGCCCCCGCTCCTAGCATTAACCAGTAAATCTGATGTACGCCGCCAAGTGCGATGATCTCCCGAAAACGCAGGTGCGACTCACCCAGCCTACTTTTTTGGAAATGATCGTCAAACTCCTGCACGCAGGAATGGAAGTGCTTCATCAAGGTCTCCCCTGATACCACCGCACCTGTTGCCTCCGGGCTCACTTCTTTGACTGCTACTGCCATACATCCACCTTCCATCAGACCTGTGTCCGGCCGGGGTCTCCCCCGGCCTTGTGTTTGCTGATTGGCTTGCTGCTTAGCCGCCGGTGAGGGTGATGCTGGCTTTACTCTCGTCACCCGAGTCGTCCACGGCCACCGCCTCAATGTCCAGCACCCCTGGGTTCAACGCCTTGGTCATGGCGATGGCGTAGGAGGTGTTGGTGATGAGCTCGCCGTTGATCTTCCAACGGTACGCGACCACACGGCCATCCGGGTCTTCGCAGTTCATGGTGACGCGCCAGCTGGTCGTGGTCGAGGACGGGACCAACTTGCACTCCGCCGGTGTGTTAGGCACAACGGTGAAGTCATGGGTGACGTGGGCACGCTGTCCCAGCTCACTCAAGGCATCGAAGGTGATGGTGTGGTTACCAGCGGTGATGCCGGTAAAGACCTGACGACGCATCGGCATCTCAACTTCGTGACCATCAATGGCCCACTTGATCTCCGTGAGTTCGTCATCAGGGTGGTCCAGCAACACGCCACTGGACATGTTCACACTCATCGGGGACCGCATGAACTTGTTGCTATAGCTAGGCGTCAGCTTGACTTGCATCGGCACCGCCTCATCCACGGCGAACATGTGGTCATGGCTTTCGCTGTTACCACGGTTATCGCTCAGGGTGATCTTGACGGTATGCAGGCCCGGCTCGGCTACGCTACCAACCCAATCGCCCTTCACCGGGTCAAAGGAGACCTCGTTGATGCCAGCATCCGGCTCTACCGTTACCGTGTACTGCACACCTGGATAGGTAGGCAGACGGGTGGTGTTACGCACATGGATCTGAGTGGGGGCCATCCGGAATGCCTGACGCTGACCAGAGGTGAAGCGCGGGAACGCATAGGTCCACGTTTCCACCGCTTTATCGACCTCTTTGAGCGTCAGATCTTTTTGGCCATCTACCCAGACACGGTAAAGGAACGTGAGCTTGTCAGTACCAACCTCTGTCGGGGTATAGGAGACAGTGTTGCCGGTAGCGATGGTGCCATCTGGCATCACCCACTCCTCCACAAACTTCACATCCTTCACCAACAGGTAGTCGTTCTTGTAGTTGCCCTTGAGCGTGAATGGCTTGTTGGTTTCCGCCTTCGACGGACCTTCCACACTGGCACGAATGACTTGCGGGGTGAGGACTCTGGGCATGAACTTAGTGGTGACCCAGCTGCTGGCGTCAGCATCATCGTCAGATGCTGCAAACTCGGCGCGAGCATAGAGGTACTTACTGTCCGCCACCGGGGTCAGCTCGGCTGTGATGTCTCCATCCTCCCAGTTCTTGCCATCGGCCGACCACTGCACGTTCATAGCCTGGTCGAGATCCGCACCACGAGCCCCCTGCAGGGTCAGCTTAACCGGCTGGCCTTTCAAGACGACGCTATCCTGCGAAATCTGGATTTCCGGCTTGTCGTAGGCAACGATCGTGGTGATGTCGGTTGGCTGCTCAACACCGGTGATCCTGTTATGAAGCACTGCCCGCACTTGCCATTTACCCGGCTCTTCGGTCTCAAAGCTGTAAGCTGCTTTGCTCAACGCATTGGGTGCAGGACGCCAGCTGCCGCTGTCACCATCACGGATCTGCCACTCAATGTCACCCAGCGCCTTCTTATCTTGGTCTGTTTCCGTCGATACCCGCACGGTGGCCTTCATCGGTACCTGGTCAACGATACTGAGAACGTCCGGCTTCCCATCAACACCCACCCCCTTAATCAGCATGAGGTGCTGTTTACGGGACTGGATTTTCAGGTTGAAATGCTCAAACGGTGAGATAACGTCACCCACGATCATGTAGGTGATAGAGCGTCCCACGGTCTTGGAGGGGTCAAAGTTGAGTTTGACTTCACCGTTGGCATCAGTGCGGACCTTGTCCGTGAGCTCGATGATCTTCTTGGTAGCTCCCTTACCCTTCTCAAAGGTGGTGAGTTCCTGCACAAGACGCATGTCCCACTGGCCATGCTCCTTCGCGATGTAGTTGATCTGGTCCGTCTTGGAATCGAAGATACCAACCTTGGCCGTCACCTCAGTAGGTGCGTTATCTGCGATTTCATTAGAGAGGCCGGTCAGGTTTATCTTCATGCGCTTGTTCGGCACAACGTAGATTTTGCCTTCCTTGATCACCTTGAACTCATCGGTGCGGGCATATTTGGCCGTAACCGTCATTGGATAGACAGTCCAGATGTCACCCTTCGGCACTTTGATGATCTGGGAGAAGCGTGAGAGACCGTCCGAACGGGCCCGCATCGCTACGGTAGAATCGCTTTCCACCAGACCTGGGATGTTTACCCCGATCTCCACATCACCCGGTGAGGACAAGACCAGCGCTGTACCGGCGACGCCACCATTGATGTCAACCATCAGACCGTCTTCGCCTTGCTTGCGCCGCCCAGTAAAGCTGATCTTCGGCTCGGCCGCTTTTTGGGGCTGCAGATCGGCCGTGCCAGAGCGAACCTTGCGCTTGTACCCCTCTGCACTGATCGCATAGAGGTCATAGCCCACGATCCCGTCCGAATCGTCAATGAATCCTTCGAGCTTGATCTTACCCACCACGCTCACCGCAGGGGTCAGGCCGCTTGGCAGATCCCATTCGGCAAAGCAGGTGATAGAGCCGGTGGTGGAAGCTGAAATCCGCGCCTGTTCTTCGTCGAAGGTCATTGGGCAGTGATAGCCGGAGGTCTCAACCTTAACCGAGGTGCGCTGCACAAATTGCACAGGTTTGGACGGGCTCGCGGTCAACACTAGATCGGTAGCCGCGTACTGCACCATCGTGGTTTTGCTGGTCACCCGACCGGCTTTGTCCTTGGCGGAAATCACCAGCGGGTAAGCGGTTCCAGCCTGCAGCGTCGACAGATCGGTTTTTCCGACCGTAAAGACGCCTTCTGTGTCCGTTGGGGACAACGGCAGGGTCACGTCACCCAGTTTTGCCGTTACCTCTGTGACGCCACCGGCGTAGCCGTTATGCGCTGCGACGGTCAGGTGCTCTGGGAAGAAGAGGACTGTGTTTTCGCCCAGCAACGACAGTTCGGTGTCGTAGACGCCAACCTGTGGACCATAGCGGTCAAGACGCAACGGCAGGGCGGTTTCGGAGGTGCTGGTGTTACCGTAGCCATCGGAGGCTTCCATCGTGGCCAGGAAGTCACCGTCCTTGATGGTGTTCAGGTCAAAGTCGTAACGGAACTGTGCGGGCCCGGTGACTTTGAACGGCCCGACAGGCTTCGCGGAATAGGTTGTGTTGTCGTGCGTGGTGTTGGCAAGGCTCAGCAAGGTCTTGCCCTTGTAGGACAAAATGACCTTGCGCGGAGTTGCCGGGTCTGGGGTCAACACCATACGCAGGTTAGACGGCTGCCACCATGTTTTACCGGCCTCATTGTGAACCGAGTTAACCAACACAGCGATGGTGCTATAGAGCACATCTTGGGTGCCGCTCACTGTTTCAATCGTATCCAGCGGGGACTCCATGTTGCCCTGTTGAATCTTCCCTACCTGGGGCGGTCGGAAGTCCCAAGACAAGGCGACCTGGTTGACCACCGGCACGAAATAGTTGTTGGTGGAGTTGACGTCCACCGCCATCGGCTTCGCGCCCACATCATCAGTTCCACGAACGTGTGTCATGGCGCTGTTGCTGGCCACGCAGTTATCCGCACCCTCCTTGACCAAGCAAGTGGAGAACCCGTCGATATTGACACGCTGATCATACGGACGCTTTTCGAGCGTCACTTTCACAGCGCCTGCGTTCTGGCGCTTGTGGATCAGCGGGTCATTGCCATCCACCCAGCCCGGCTCGTCAAACTGATGCTGGAACTTGGTAATGACCGGCGGAACGGTCGGCTCCACGTTGAAGGGCAGGAAGCCGGAGGTGATCACCTCGGGGGTCTCTGCGCTCCCGTTGCGGTATACGAGCTGGTAGGGGACAGACTTGGCCCCCTTCTGCGCCGTGAACCCCTTGAGCGATGGGTCATCCTTGTCAAAGACCATGCCGACAGGAAGATCGGCGTTGTTGATCTGCAGGTAACACCCTAGCGTCCCAGCTGGTGGGTTAGCCGAGTTGTAGTTGAGCACCCGGCAGCCATCATGAGTCGCGGCGAGCATCACTTTTACTTCCTTGACCCCCTCATAGAACGGGCCAGGCGCACTGACAGATACCTTCGGCTGGTGTGAAGTGATCTCCCCAGTCACAGTCATAGAGGCGGCGAAGGTAGGTTGGGCGACAACAGCCCCCACAATTGCCGCGATTTTTGTTAGCTTATGTTCCATACCTACGTCTCCTAATTCACCGTCAACTGCGGGATGTCAATCATGTAGTTCGCCTTCCCGGTCACACCGGATGTGGCAGGCCAGACCGGCAACTTGGCAGACCCCTGCGGATCAAGCGGGATCACCACGTCTTTGGTTTCACCGGGTTGAACCGGCTGACCGTTGAAAATCACGCCAAATGCGGCATCAGTACGCAGGGTGATGTACCCCGCTTGCGGGCCACGGCTTTGCGACCCGCCATCCGTCAGCGCCCCCTTGAACACGACCATCCCGAGTGGTTGATCGTTGGCGTCCAGCAAGGACTTCGAGACTGCAAGTACGCTGACGGGGTCGGCTATGGCCAAGTTCTGCAGGCTCAGGGAGAAGGTCTGGATGACCGAGGTCTTGTTGCCTTGCGAGTCCACCGCATCGACCTTGAGGGTGTACTCCTGACCGGGTTCAAGGGTCGGGAACATACGCGGCACCTCTGGCTGCCAGCCGTCTGCCAGCTTCGAATACCCGAGGTCCAACGCATCGTTGATGGGGCCTCCCACCAGCGTAATGCGGCTGATCATCGGGCTGCTGTCCACCGTGTCACTGAGCATCACGCGCAGATCTTTCACCGTGTCGATGGCAGAGGGCACAGTGCCGCCGCGGTACTTGACGGACAACGAGGGCGGGGTGCGGTCTGAGGTGAAGGGGAACAGACTGACCGAGGTCTTCGGGCCATGCCGCTCTTGGGCCACGGCGCTGAGGGTGTAATGGCCTTCCGCAAGGGTGGAGAGGTCGTACACGTAGGTGTATTGGGTATCGAGGTTGGCGGTGAGGCCCCCGGTTGGCGTGACCTTCGTCCCGTTGTTCTCAATCCAAGCGTCGTTCAGACGCAGACGGTCGAAGTACGCCCCACGCCCCGGCTGCACGATCTTGAGAGTCAGCTTTTTGGTGACACTGTCAAACTCAGGGGAAATGGTCGGATAGTGCTGATCGTTCCAAGTGATCTCGCCCCACACCGGTGAGCCAATCAGTGTGCCATCAGCGCTATTCACGATGGCTTGATCGTGGAAGTAGCCAGTGGTGCCTTTGTTAATGGTGTAGTTCCAAGCAGCGCCGCACTGAGTCTGCCCCGCCGGGATGGTGCAACCAGCAAGATGGCTTACCTTCTGGTCAAAGGGCCTTGCCCCGACCGTGGCTCGCCACTGGCTGATGGTGACTGGCAACGCTGAGTTCTGTATCTCACGGGCGCGAGAGGCCCAGCCGATGTCGCTGTAGAGGTATTCCATGTTGGGGAGGTCAGGCGCTTTGGGTACGCCCGGCCCGAGCACCAGGTTGTAGCCTACGCCCGCGCCCGCCCAACTACCGAAGTTAATCCAACGAAGGTAGTTTTGGTCGGAGAAGTTGTGTGGTGAGGTCATCACCAGATAGACGTAGGTGGCGTCTTCACCGGCTTTAACGACCCCACCTACCCCGCTGTAGAGGTAGATACCAGACTGGACATAGTCCTTGAAGTTGGTCTTGGGGAGTCTATAGGCGAGCTTGACGGGGTTGGTATAGACCGTCATACCCGCCACATAGGGATCAAACTTGTCGAGGCCCGGCCCGAGCACGTTGCTGGAGTTGGGGTTATAAACCCCGAACACCCCCGGCGCATTGACCACGTTATCCCAACGCGCATTCTGGATTGGTGACTTGTATATGTTGCCCGCGCCATCTGTGGCGATGAATTGCAGACCAAACAGTTCATCCAGGTTCGACGCGGGGAACGAAGAAGCCATCGGATAGGACAGCGATGAGGACGCGGTTTCGTAAGGACGATCCAGATTTTTATAAACGGAGCCGTTTTCGCGGAAGACGAGGAAGCTGCCGCTGACAATGCCGGAAGGATCCGTGAGGTTAGGCAGTACGAAGTTGGGGGTATCTGCCCCACCGGTACCCAGCAACCATGTCGCGCCAGTATTCACCCGCTCCCATCCCGTCGCATTGACCGTCATCGGGTTGGCGGTGGGCGGCGTGGTGTCTACGTTGAAGGTATAGGTGTTAGTCGATACCTGATTGCCGAGGATGTCATACACCGTCGAGCGCAGCTGATAGTTGCCATCCGACGCGGGCTTGGCGACGTTGAACTTGACCCCGTAGAAATCCGTGCCCGAGGCGGTGATCCGGTTGGCGACTGTGATGATACCCGAGGTCTCGGTCTGCACCACGGCAGCGCCCTTGAGCAGTTCCAGCTTCACCTTGCGATCGAGGCCCGCGATGGTCGTGACCACGATATTGCTGTTGGCACTGTACCAGGTAGCGGTGGGCGTCTTGACCTGCAGGGCCCCATTGGTGTCCGTGTAGGACATCTCGAAGATCTGTGCCGACGTTGCCGAGGTCATGCCCAGCAGGGCGAGTGCGATGGCTATTTTATTGAGTTTTAGCACTGTGAAATCTCCTCCCTGAACGCCATCAGTTCACAGTTAACTGAGGTATATCAATCATGTAGCTCGCCTTGCCGGTCACACCGGAGGTAGCTGGCCAGACTGGCAACCGAGCAGACCCATCCACGTCGAGCGGGATCACTACTTCCCTGGTCTCACCGGGTTGCACTGGTTGGCCATTGAAAATGACCGAGAAAGCGGCATCACTTCGCAGGGTGATGTAACCCGCTTGTGGACCCCGGCTCTGGGTGCCGCCATCGGTCAAGGCACCCTTAAACACCACCATCCCGAGTGGTTGATCGTGCGAGTCCAGCAAGGACTTCGCGACCGCCATCACCTTGACCGGGTCGGCAATGGCCAGGTTCTGCAAGCTGAGGGAGAAGGTCTGGCTCACCGTGCGCTTATTGCCCTGAGCATCCACAGCATCAACCTTGAGGGTGTACTCCTGACCGGGTTCCAGCGTGGGGAACATACGCGGCACCTCTGGCTGCCAGCCGTCTGCCAGCTTTGAGTAGCCCAAATCCAGAGCGTCGTTGATGGGGCCACCCACCAGCGTCATGCGGGTGATCACCGGGTTGTTATCGACGGTGTCGCTGATGAGCACGCGCAGGTCTTTCACCGTGTCGATGGCAGTGGGCACCGTGCCGCCGTGGTACTGAACGGACAGCGAGGGCGGGGTGCGGTCAGAGGTGAAGGGGAACAAATCGACCGTGGTCTTCGGGCCCATCCGTTCTTGGGCGACGGCCTTGAGCGTGTAATTGCCTTCCGCGAGGGTGGATAGGTCATACACGTAGGTGTAGTTAGCGTCCAGGTTGGCGGTGAGGCCCCCAGTCGGATTGACGCGCGTCCCGTTGTTCTCAATCCAGGCGTCATTCAACCGCAGGCGATCGAAGTATGCGCCGCGTCCCGGCTGCACAATTTTGAGAGTCAGCTTCTTGGTGACGCTGTCGAACACAGGCGTGATGGACGGATAATGCTGATCGTTCCAAGCAATATCTGCCCACACCGGCGAGCCCATCAATGTGCCATCTGTACTTTTTACTAAGGAGCTGTCGTGGAAGTACCCGGTGGTGCCCAAGTTGATGTTGTAGTTCCACGGGACCACGCACTGGGTTTCCCCAGCCGGAATGGTGCAACCGGCAAGGTGATAAACCTTCTGATCGTAAGGTCTGACCCCTACCGTTGCCCGCCAGCTGCTGATGGTGATGGGGAGTGAGGTGTTCGTAATATCGCGAGCCTTGGAGCCCCAGCCGATGTCGCTGTAGAGGTATTCCATGGTCGGTGCGGTGGGTGATGCTGGAACGCCAGCACCCAGCTTGAGGTTGTAGCCGATAGTGCCGCCACCCCAGCTACCGAAGTTGACCCAGCGCACGTAGTTCCCGTCGGTAAAGCCGTAGGGCAAGGTGACAATCAGATAGACGTCAGTGCCATCTTCCCCTGCTTTGCTGAGCGTACCCGCGCCGTTGGTGAGATAGATACCCGACTGGATATAGTCCTTGTAGTTGGTCTTTGGGACTTTGTACGCGAGCTTGATCGGGTTGGTGTTAACGTTCATCCCGGCCACATACGGGTCAAACTTATCCAAGCCCGGTCCGAGCACGTTGCTGGAGTTGGGGTTGTAGACACCAAAGGGCTCCGATGGGGCGTTTACCGTGTTGTCCCAACGTGCTTTCTGAATGGGCGAGCGATAGATGTTCCCTGCACCGTCCGTAGCCACGAATTGCACGCCAAACTGTTCGTCCAGGTTCGAGGTGGGGAACGACGATTCCAACGGATAGGAAAGCGAGGACGAGGCCGATTCATAAGTGCGAGCCAGATTCTTATAAACGGTGCCGTTTTCCCGATAGACGAGGAAGCTCCCGCTGGCTATGCCGGAGGGATCCGTGAGGTTGGGCAGTACGATGTTGGGGGTATCTGACCCACCGGTTCCCAACAGCCACTCCGTGCCTGAGTTCACCTGCCCGTAGCCCGACGCATTGACGGTCATCGCGTTGGCGGTGGGCGGGGTGGTGTCGACGTTGAAGGTGTAGGAGTTGGTCGATACCTGCACGCCGGTGATGTCGTAGACGGTTGAGCGCAGCACATAGTTGCCATCGCTCGCCGGTTTGTTGACCGTGAACTTCACTCCGTAGAAATCTGTGCCCGACGCGGTGATCCGGTTGGCCACGGTGATGATGCCCGAGGTCTCGGTCTGCACCACGGCAGCCCCTTTGAGTAGTTCCAGCTTCACCTTGCGATCGAGGCCCGCGATCGTGGTGACCACGATATTGCTGTTGGCACTGTACCAGGTAGCGGTCGGCGTCTTGACCTGCAGGGCCCCGTTGCTGTCCGTGTAGGACATCTCGAAGATCTGTGCCGAAGCTGCCGAGGTCATACCCAGCAGGGTGAGTGCAATGGCAATTTTATTGAGCTTTAGCATTGTGAAATTCACTCCCTGAAGGCCCTCAGTTCACGGTTAACTGGGGAATGTCGATCATGAAGTTGGCCTTACCGGTCACACCGGATGTGACTGGCCATACCGGCAACTTCGCAGACCCCTGCACATCAAGAGGGATCACGACGTCCTTGGTCTCGCCGGGTTGCACTGGCTGTCCGTTGAACATCACCCCGAACGCGGCATCGCTTCGCAGGGTGATATACCCCGCTTGCGGCCCCCGGCTTTGGGTGCCGCCATCGGTCATGGCACCCTTGAATACCACCATCCCCAGCGGTTGATCGTGCCTGTCCGAGAACGACTTCGAGACCGCAAACACACTGACGGGGTTGGCCACGGCCAAGTTCTGCTGTGCCAGCGAGAAGGTCTTGCTCAGCGAACGCTTGTTGCCCTGAGCATCCATCGCATCCACCTTGAGGGTGTATTCTTCACCGGGTTCGAGCGTTGGGAACATGCGCGGCACTTCTGGCTGCCAACCGTCTTCGAGCTTGGAGTAGCCCAAGTCGAGCGCATCGTTGATGGGGCCACCCACCAGCGTCATGCGGATGATTTGCGGATTGGGGTCGACCGTGTCCGAGATCTGAACCCGAAGATCCTTGATGGTTTCGACGCCAGTAGGAACAGCGCCGCCTTTGTAAGTCATTGCGAGAGTGGGAGCTGTACGGTCGGAGACAAAATGGAAGAGGTCCAATTTGGTGGTCGGGCCAAATGTCTCCTTCGCTACCACGGCGAGGTCATAGGTCGTCTCTGGCAGGGTGGCCAGGTCATATTGATAGGTGAAATCGCCGCCGCTTTGCGCAATTTTGCCGCCAGTTGGAGTCACCTTCACACCATTGCTCTCCAGGGTGAGCGAGCTCAGCGTGATCCGACCATTGTACCCAGGCACTTTGACGAGCAATTTGAGGATCTTGGTACTGTCGTCGTACTCCGGTGTGATTTGCGGGTAGTAATAATCGTTCCAGTACGTGTCAGCCCAGCCGGGATTCGACCATAGGGTTCCGCCGGGGTTTTTCAGGCTTGCCTGATCATGCAGGCCGCCCGCCGTTCCCTTATTCATCGGTATGTTAGCGGTGATGGTGCAGGTGGTGTCTCCTGCCGGAATGACGCAGGTTGCACTACGATGGGTAAACGTCTGGTCGTAGGTACGGGCCTGTGCGGTAACCCGGTAACCGGTGATGGTAACCGGCAGCAGGTCGTTCGGAATGTTACGTGCCCAACTGGACCAGCCTATGTCGCTGAACTCGTACTGCACGGAGGACATTGAGGGGGTGACTGGGGCAGAGGCATCCTGAACAAGGTTGTAAACGAAATAGCCATAACCCCACTGCCCAAACGTGGTCCAGCGTATGGTGTTGATGTCCTTGAGGCCAAAGGGCGCGGTCATGGTGATGTAGACGTAGTTCGCGTCCTCGCCCACTTTGATGTTCTCACCGCCTCCATTGAGGAGTCGGGTGCCCCACTCGTAGTACCCACCGTAATCGCTAACCGGGATCCGGTAGGCCAGTCGGATAGGGTTGGTCTTAACCGTCATGCCAGACACATACGGAACGAATCCAGTAAGCCCCGGACCAAGCACGTTGCTAGAGGCAGGGTCGTAGACACCGAACGGCTGGGACGGGGTACCCAGCATGTTGTCATAGCGCACGCCCTGACGCGGACTGATAAAGACGTTGCCCGCATTGTCGGTAACGTTGAAGCCGATCTGGAAAACTTCCTGCAAATTCGTGGAGGGAAAGCTGTCCTCCATGGCGTAGGTGAACGAGTTGGTGGCGGGGGTAAACGGTACATCCACGCTCTTGTAGATCGTCCCATCCTGGCGATAAACGATGTATTTGCCGCTGGCGATGCCACTGCTATCAAGCACTGAGTTGAGGAAGAAGTATTCGTAGCCCGAGTTGCCCAGGCCCAGTTTCCACTCAGCACCGGTCGTAACCTGGCTATAGCCGCTGTTTTGGGCATAGATCGGGGCGGCCGTTGGGGCAGCTGTATCCACGTTGAAGGTGTAACTGTTGTTCGATACGGGGTTGCCGTTGATGTCGAGCACAGTCGTACGCAGGGTGTAGTTGCCGTCTGCGGGCGGGGTGAGATTGAACTTCACTCCGTAGAACTCACTGGCATCAGAAGCCACGATCCGGTTGGCCAGCGTGATCAGGGGCGAGGTCTGGGTCTCAACAACATTCGTCCCCTTGATGATCTCCAGTTTGACCTTACGATCCAGCCCGCTGATGGTGGTCACCACCAGTTGTGATGCCGGGTTGTACCAGGTGGCGGTGGGTTTCCTAACCTTCATCGCCCCCAGAGTGTCCACGAAGGACATCTCATAGACCTGTGCCGAAGCTACCGAGGTCATACCCAACAGGGTGAGCGCTAGGGCTATCTTATTGAGTCTTCTCATCGGGCTTGCCCACTCCATGCTCATTAACTCAGTTCACCGTCAGCTGCGGGATGTCTATCAGGTAATTGGCCCTGCCAGTCACACCGGGATCGGCAGGCCAAACCGGAATGGCTGCATTGCCGCTGACATCGAGCGGGATCACGACTTCCTTGGTTTCACCGGGGGCGACGCGGTCACCGTTGAACATCACGGAAAATTGCGAGTCGCGGCGCAGGGTAAAGAATGCCGCCTGAATACCCCGGCTTTGGGTGCCGCCATCAGTCAGAGCGCCTTTGAAGGTGACCTGAGCTAGGGGGCGATTGTGCGAATCGAGCAGTGACTTGGCGACCGCCAGCACATTCTGTGACGGGGCCACCACCACGTTTTGCGGACTCAGGCTGAAGGTCTTGCTGAGGGTGGTCTTGTTGCCCTGATCGTCTTTGGCCTGCACCTTGAGCGTGTAGTCCTGCCCTGCCTCAATCGTCGGGAACATGCGGGGCACTTCCGGCTGATAGCCGTCAGCGACCTTCGAGTAACCCAGTTCGAGGTTGTCGTTGATGGGGCCCCCGGTCAGGCTCATGGAGGTGATCACCGGGTCGTGGTCATGGTTGTCCGTGACGGACACGCGCAGGGTTTTCAGGGTTTCTACCTGGCTCATCGACCCGGCCGTGTTGGTGATTGTGATCACCGGCGGGGTTGGATCGAGCACCAGATTGGAGATGGTCATTGAGGTTGCATTACCATCAATGTCCGTGGCAGTCCCGGTGATGGAGTAGTCACCATCGGGCAGGCTTGCCGCGTTGAACTCGGCGTACTTGTTCTTGTAGGTGTCGTCTCGGCTCAGGATCATCGGGACGGTGATCACCTGATTCTGGCTGTTGGTCGCTTTGACGACGAAACTCCGGGTATCCCACATCCCGATCTGGGAGTTATCCAACCGGTCATTGTCGGTTACCCGCATGATGAATTTACGGGTATCGGGCTGGTAGCTGAACTCGTCCATCACAGGCGGGTTGAAGTCCCACCAGGTATAGAGGTAGCCGCCAAAGGCGTTGAGCACCGTGTTGTCTGCATTTTTGACGTACATGCCTGGAGTGGCGTATCCCCTGCCTACCGAGTTGCTGATGTTGGTGTTGAGGGTGCAATCGGTGCTGCCCACCGGAATCTGGCATGTGATGCTGTTATACGACGCAGTCTGCGGATAGGGTCTGGCTTCCACAAACACTTGAATGCGATCAATGGTGTAGGGCTTGTTGAAGCGCACCTGGTTTGACGCAACCATGGGCTGCCCAGTGACGCCATAGGAAAAACTCTTCACTTTGGGTGCTGGCCCGGCACTGCCCTGCAGCTTCACGACATCAAGCGCGGGGGCGTTGAAGTCGGTATACAGCCCGGATAGCGTGGTGAGTCGCCAGTATTTGGAGTTGTTCTGCGGGACCACGGCGGTGTATTCCATATACCCCGTGGTTGCATCGGTGTAATGGGTGTTTTGGACGTAGCCGTAGTTCGTCCCGTTGTAGGCCACAAGACCGGTTTTGGGGATGTTGTAGCGGAATTTAACTGGGTTTTCGTAGCTCACCGAGTTGGCCAGTGGCATCCAAATGCCGTCGACCGAGTTCCAGACCTCTATCGAGTAGGGAGGTTTAACGGAGTCGATGTAGCTCAGATTCTCGAACTTGCTAAAGTTGCCTGCATAGTCCTTGAGGGAGAGGCCAATGGTGTAGCGACCCTGCACCGGGGCTACGTTAGTGGCTGCCGCAAAGCTCGTTTTCACGTTCCAGACAACCGGCGATGTCGCACTGAATGTCGTCGCCTTCTCACGCCGGGTACCACCGGCATCGATGGTGTAGTAGGTCGCAGATTCAATCCCGCTGGCATCGGTGAGCCCACCGAGGGTGATGGAGTTACCCGCCGAGTCAGCCCCGAACACATTCATCGATCCACCGGTACCGCTGGAGTTGCTGAACACAAAGCTGTTGGTAGTTGTGGGCCCGCTGGTATCAACGTTGAAGGTGTAATCGGTCGAGGTGACCACCACCCCTTTTATGTCGAGCACGGTGGAGCGCAGGATGTAGTTGCCCTCAGCAGGAGTGCTCAGCGAGAACTTGATCCCATAGAACTCCTTGCCGTCGCTGGCCACAATCCGGTTGGCCAGGGTAATGAGCGCTGAGGTTTGGGTCTCAACGACCGTCGTGCCCTTGAGCAATTCCAGCTTGATCTTGCGGTCCAGCCCAGAGATTGCGGTCACCGAGACGGAACCCGTTGGGTTGTACCAGGTGAGTGATGGGCTCTTCACGACGGTCGCGTTGTTGCTGTCCACGAAGGACATCTCATAGACCTGTGCCGAGGCCACCGAGGTCATCCCCAGCAGGGCGAGTGCTATGGCTATTTTATTGAGTTTTAGCATTGTGAAATCTCCGCCCTGAGCCATCAGTTCACGGTTAACTGGGGGATGTCGATCATGAAATTCGCCTTCCCAGTCACGCCTGATGTGGCTGGCCAAACCGGCAACTTGGCGGACCCCTGCACATCGAGCGGGATCACGACATCTTTGGTTTCACCGGGCTGAACCTGCTGACCGTTGAAGATCACCGAGAACGCAGCGTCACTACGCAGGGTGATATAACCGGCTTGGGGCCCACGGCTTTGGGTGCCGCCATCCGTGAGCGCCCCCTTGAACACCACCGTTCCCAGCGGTTGGTCGTGAGAGTCCAGCAAGGACTTCGCCACCGCCATCACACTGACGGGGTCGGCCATGACCAGGTTCTTCTGGGCCAGTGAGAAGGTCTTACTAAAAGTGGACTTGTTACCCTGGCTGTCTCGGGCCTCCACCTTGAAGGTGTATTCCTGGCCCGCTTCCAGGGTGGGGAACATGCGCGGTACTTCTGGTTGGTAGCCATCGGAGAGCTTCGAGAAGCCCAGCTGCAGGTTGTCATTGATGGGGCCGCCGGTCAGGCTCATGGAGGTAATGACCGGGTCGTTATCGACAGTGTCAGTGACGGAAACGCGGAAATCCTTGATGGTTTCCACGTTGGTCATCGACCCGCTCTTATTGGTCACGTTGATAGTCGGGCCGGTCGAGTCAACCACTACCCCGGTGAGCGTGCTTGTAGCGGCGTTGCCGTCGGTATCAGTTGCGGTCGCAGTGAAGGTGTAAACGCCTTCGGCCAGCGTGGCAGTGTTGAACTCTGCGTACTTGTTCTTAAAGCTCTCGTCCTTGTAGGAGATCAGCGGCACGGTGAACACTTGGTTCGCGCTATTGGTTGCCTTGACCTTGAAATCGCGGGTATCCCAGACACTCAACTGCCAGTTATCGGTCCGGTCGTTGTCCGTGACGTACAAGAGCAACTTGCGGGCATCGGAGACGTAGTTGAAGTCATCAATGACCGGCGGGTTGAAATCCCAGTAGGTATAGAAGTAGCCAACGTTAACGCTCTGCGAGGTATTGACCGTGTTGGTGATGTTGATGGTGTAAGGGATGTACCCTCTGCCGTTGGTGTAGTTCACCAGCGGGTCCATCGTGCAGCTGGTGCCGTCGATCGGCACGATACAGTTGACGTTGTTGACCGTGATTTTTTGCGGATAGGATCGGGCGGCCACGTTAATCGTCACGCGGTCGACGGTCGCTGGCACGCTAAAGCGGACCGAGCCTGAGTTGACCATGGCCTTGCCCACCACACCGTACTGCATGTTGGTGTAGGCCGGTCCGGGGGCAGCACTGCCAAGCAGCGTGACGTTATTCACGACCGACGTTTGGACGTCGCGATACAGGCCCGCCTTGGTGGTAAAGCGCCAGTAGCCATAGGACGAGGGCGCTGACGCAGAGTATTGGTAGTAGGCATAGGAGGCATCGGTGCTGTGCGGCGACTGCACGAAGCCATAATTGGTGGCGTTAAAATTGACGTGGTCGGTCTTGGGGATCTTGACCCGTACCTTGACCGGGTTCTCATAGCTCACTGCACCGGCCAGGGGTTGCCACAACCCGGTGGAGGAGTTCCAGATCTCGGATACCAGCGGCGGCAGGATCGGGTCGATGTAGCTCTGGTTCTCGATTTTCCCGATGTTCCCGGCCTGATCGGTGATAGCAAGCCCAATGGTATAAAGCCCCTGCGTGGGGGCGACGTTACTGGCAGCGGCGAAGGTTGTTTTCGCGTTCCAGTTTGCTGGCGTCGTGGAGGTTAAGGTGGTCGCCTTCTCGCGCTTAGTCCCGGCAGAGTCAATGGTGTAATAGGTCGCGGAGGCTACGCCACTGCCATCATCCACAATGCCATTGAGGTTGATGGAGTTGCCACCCGAATCCGGTCCAAATACCGCTACCGAACCACCTGTACCCCCGCCTATCGTGAAGGAATAGCCTTGTGTCGCGGTCGGGCCGACAGTATCAACGTTGAAGGTGTAGTTGGTGGTGGTCACGACCGCGTTATTGATGTCCAGCACGGTGGAGCGCAGCACGTAGTAACCATCAGCCGGACGGGTCAGGGTGAACTTAGAGCCGTAGAAGTCTTTGCCATCTGCCGCCGTGATGCGGTTGGCAACGGTGATGAGCGGTGAGGTCTGCGACTGAACGACCGTGTTCCCCTTCACCAGTTCGAGCTTCACTTTGCGGTCGAGCCCGGAGATCGCAGTGACCACGACATCGCTGTTGGCACTGTACCAGGTTGCGCTGGGCCCTTTGACCTGCAACGCCCCGTTGGTGTCCGTGTAGGACATCTCGTAGACCTGGGCATGGACAAACGCCGCTGGCCCTAGCAGGGCCATCAGTAATGCAATTTTGCTCAGCTGGAAGTTAGCGCGTGGACCCTTTCTCATTCTTATGAGCTCCTTTCACCAACCATCCCCGCCCCCTGCTGTTTGAAGGTGCAAGATGGCCTTTCTCCTCTCCGTTCCTGTCATTTCCATGGTGGTTACAACGACGAATCTAACGAAGAGGTACCTTCCCTTTAAATATAAACGCACAAGAAAGATCTTTAGGGCCTTTGTTGTGCGTTTCTACAATACCTGATCGCGTAAAAGTTCACCAGCATTTAACACGGTGTATAACAACAATTTTGGGGGGAATTTGCTGATTTTGTGCTGTAACCGGGGGTTGTTAACCCCAGGTGTAGCCAAAGAGATAGGCGGTTATCAGGCTAAAGATGCAGAACAAGACGATTTCGTGCAGGCCGCCCAGCGACCACGTTCCTGGCACGATGGTCTGTCGCTGCTTCATCGGCCACAGGAGCTGCACCCCATTTCCACCGACCAACATATCTCCTGCAAGATGGCTGGCATGGCCGATGGACAAGAGTTTCCATGTTTCCGCAGGCAGGAAATCAGCGAACCCATTAAGGAGCCAGAATACGCCCGTCAGCAGCGCCCAAAATGCTGCGCTATGGAGAAATCCACGGTGTCCCAAAAATTGATAGAGCAGCACCGAGAGTGGGTAGACTCGCCGCCCTAGCTTGCTGCGCGGATGATCAAGATCCGGCACGAGACCACCCAATCCGGCGATCGGCACCCCGACCCACATTGGGATGTCAATCGCCCCGGCATGGATGGCGATGGCGGCGCAACACGCCGCGAACGCTTGGTGTGTTAGACCCTTCATCGGGATCGCCTTGAAGGGCCCTTAGTGGGCCACCTCTCCGGCAATCATGCGCTCGATCTCCGCATTGGCTTGCTGCGGGGTTTGGCCGACGGGTTGCAAGGCACTGACCGGTTTACCGACCGTCAGCTCAGTAGGAGCAGCTGCGGGACTTGCGACCGTGGTTCCCTGTGCAGCCGCGCGGGCCTCACGTTCATTAATGCGCTTCTCAAGAGCTTCAAATGCGCCGTCGAACTCGCCCTTCATCGCGTCCTTGTTCTTCTTGAGGATACGGTTGAACTCATCAAACGGGATCTTGGCCAAGACGAAGGCGTGGAACTGGCCATCGTAGGGCTTCACCTCGGTTTTCACGATGTCATAGCCGCTCACCGGCACACGGGCCACCAGCGCGTCGATCAGCAGCTCGGTGCGCTCAGCCACATCGCCCTCTTCGCCCACGTCGTGAGACATGGAGCGCTCCTGCCCGCTCATCTCCATCTTGAAGACCTTGGCTGCCTCGTAGGTCGCCAGCAATTTGGCCTTGCGCACGGTATGGCTGAGATCTTTGGTGTGGGCCGTACCCACGCCGTAGACGCCGGTCGCATCCATCTTTGGCGGTTCCAAGTACCAGCTCGGTACGACTTCATCCAACTGGTCTTGCAGCTGCTCGGTCAGCTTGGCTCGCGCCTCCTTGGCAGCATCCTGACGCATTGCTTCCACGGCAAGCTGATCCTTTGCCAGGTTTTCTGCGTCACTCGCGCATCCGGTTAGCAGGATAGCTGCAACAACTGAACAGATTAATGTCGCTTTCATATATGCCTCCGATTGGTTGTTATAGCCATCCTAAAGCGTTTTTGTTTAGCTGTAAAGATCGGGGTCAATAGGATTGTATTTATATTTTTTCCCATCAGCCCACAGGCCGTTGCGCCAAAGAGTGTGAACTACCCCGCCCTTCATTCCAGCGTTCTGTTTGGCCTTGTTGTAGAAAATCCAATACCCCACGGCCATCCCGATACCAATTGCGTTGAAGCCCAAAATTGACATACCCACCCACAGTACGATGGAGCCCATCAATTTTGGTGCCTCAACCCCCATTATCATGGTTGCCTCATTCTGACGGAACGGCACCCTGTATTGACCATCACTCATATACGCACCCCTTAAAAAAAAACCCGGCATTTAGATGCCGGGCTTTACATGTATCTTCTTGAATTAGAAGGACATGGTCAGGAAGTTTTCAATGATGTCGGAAGCGTTAGCCATCATCAAACAGAAAATGATGGAGCCAATTGCGTTCGTATAGTTCGGCTTGACGATACCGAACCACACGGCACTCAGGAAGCTCATCAAGGCGATGATCTTACCGGGTGCGCCCTTTGCCCAGCCCTGCAGCTCGGTCCAGACGTCATCTACCGCGGTTTGGTCGGTACCGGCATGTGCCAGAGAAAACAGCACAGCCATTGCCACCAGGAAGACAACAAAATACTTGAGACTCATACCTTTGTTTTGCTGGGGCAGAGCCGGTAACACGATAGATTTACTCATTATCACACTCTCCATGATAGAAACGCACATTTCACGCTATTAAGGTTATTATTGTGCGTTTTCGTCGTCAACTACTTTACGGATCATTTTTAAGCAATTTTTTTTGCCGAACTGTTAAACCATCTTGTGATAGCTGGCAATCATGCGGTTCAACATCACGCCACAGAGAAAAAGTCCGCCAGGGACAAGGTATTTGGCGAGTGTCGCCGCCCCCGCCGTTGGGATCAGCAGATACAGGACAAACAGGAAAAAGGTGATCCTCGTCGCGCTCCGGTAGAGCTTGAAGCGCTCAATCTTGGCCCCCGATGACTGCGCCAGTGACAGCCTCCAGTGTTGCACCCCGCTATAGATGCAGGCCGCAAAGAACGGCACGAAGTAGAGGATCCAGTACACTGCTACCCCAAAGCGCCAGCCTATCTGGAACACCAGCAACGGGACGTTATCGACAATGCGATCCGAGACGATCAGGAACTGAGCCCAGAACTCCTCGAATTTGTCGTCGGGGGTCCGGGTGTTTTTCAGGCTGACGTTGATGAACTGGTAGACGCCGAGATCGGTCATCACCACGTTGTAGAATTGCTTGGCGACCCCTTGAGCCGCCGAGTAGCCGTTGATGGTCATGACTTGCTTGTTGGCCAGCACTTCCGCTTCCACGGATCGCTGATAGGTGGGCAGGTCCTGCAGAAAAGGCAGCAGGCACAACACGCCAAAGGTCAGCAGGCGAAGGAAGTCCTTAAGCGTGTCCTTGGGGCCGTTGTCGTTACGCTCGTCGTCGATTATCACGTTACGCTCCCTCCCTGACCACGACCGGGATCTTCAACAGCATCTTGCGCCCGTCAGCAAATCGGGCGACACACTGCAGTTTGGGTAAGTCACCGAGCAGGTTTGGTGGGAAACCATCCCGCTCCACCGTGCTCAGGCTCTCCGAGTAGCCGCCTGCAAACTTGTCCATGTTGTCGACGGTTTCGGTGCGCTGGGAGTGAGAGATAGAGCGCTGCTCCACATCCACCTTGGAGAAGTTTGCTGCCATCTTGGTTTGAGTGGTCGGGTCCGAGATGCGCGTGGTGATCCAGTTGTTGCACAGACCAATCACCCGGTCAGACACCGCCTCAGAGGCTTTGGCCACCAGATCGGGAATGGTCTGGGTCACGATGGTCATTTCCAGCTTGGCCGCCCGGCCCTGAGCCAGCAGTGACAGCAGCTGCTCGCACAGCGCTGCGTGGGCCTCATCGAAAAACAGAGACACCCTTCGCATGTCCTTGAGCGATGTGCTGTTATCCCCTTCGCTGTTGTAGCGCGAACCGGCGATACCCGCCGCATCGGCCACCAGCAGCTGCACCAGCTTTTGCGCGGTCTGGTGGTCTGAGAGCGAGTCAATCGCGATGTGCAAGACACCGCCGGTATCGAAGAGCGACTTGAGGTCGATGATCTTGCGGTTATTGTCCGCGTCGTACTCCGGGGACAGGAGCTCATCGAGCGGTGCGGCCGTCAGGTTGGACAAGAGCGGCAACAGGCTCGTTACCATTTTTTGAAAGTGGTCGAATGGGTGCCTAAACGCCGCACAGGCTTCGTCACAGGCGATTTCCGGGTGGTGGCGCATCATCAGTTCTTCGTAATAACGCACCATGCCGGTCAGCTTGTCGCCCTCCCCCAAACTCATTACCTCTTCCCCAATCTCATCCCACCAGCCCGCACCAAAGTGCAGGGTCAGGTAGCGGGTCAGTACCTTTTCGAACAGCACCGTCCGTTGGGTGATGAGGTAGTTCTTGAGGCGAACCAGCGTTGGACGCTCGCCTATATAGCGACAAAAGATGGTGGTGCGATAGAGCGCGTACCAGCTGAAGTCGCGAAACGGGTCAGGCTTGGACGGGTCAGACTGGATACCGGCTATCCGTGAGGCGATTTCAGTGTCTCGGGTGTAGTTTCGCAGCGGGTCAATGGCCACAGAGGACGAGGCATAGGACGGATGGAATGAGTAGAAGGGGATCCCGAGCGCATCACACTCCGCCTTCATGGCATCGCGCCAGTCCTGGTCGTTCTTCGGGTCCACCGCGAGCACGACGTTGCCATGGTGGATGGCCCCGCAGGACAACAGCCTTAATAAGGTGGTCTTGCCGGTACCGACGTTGCCGGTGATCAACGTGTGCCCATACCAGTTATCGGCCCGCACCCGCTGCAGGGCATTTTCCCCGAGGTTATAGATCCAGGCCGACCCACCCATGCTGCGTGTCGCCTCCATATGTTGCTGGACATACCAGCGCACCGGGAAGGGCATCACTATCTGCGATCGCTTGGTATCCATGTTCATCAGCTGGTAGGCCATGTTGGTATGCTCAGGCCCCCACTCAAAGCCATAGCCAAGCAAGGTCTCCTCGTGATCGTGCTTCTTGATGAGGCTGTTACCCCGCTTCTTGCCGACCAGGTTGTGAATACGCAACTCGGATGGGGTGATGAAAATCATCCCGGTGACGAACATGCGAGCTTGCGCCTTCAGGATGGGCCATGCCTCCCTGAAATTGTTGAGGGCAGCAACCAGACAGAAGACGATCACCCCGAGGTAGACCCAGCGGGCCTCTTGCGCGAGCTCAAACCATGACTGGGACAGGATCCCTATCATCACCACCACAGCGGTGAGCCAACCAAGCGCGGCATTCCACTCAAAACAGGTACGATAAATAAGTGTCCGCGAATGGGCCTTTCCTATCGTGCTCATGCCCTTCTCCATATATGCTTACGTTTAACCTTAGCGCATAGTATTGCATGTATTCCGAAATTGGGAGGAGTATGGCACCAAGTAGGGCTCCGAATAAGCAACCTTGGGATCTGCTGGGGCTGGAAAAGCACCAGCTTCCGCTGCTGCTGCCGACCGCCTATCGGGACTACCGCTGTGTCGTCACCGCGTTCGACCAACTGGCAAGCCATGTCGGCCAGCAGGTGGTGGTGACCGGGTTCTGTGTCCATCAGGGCTGGGCAAGCGGTCCAAAGCCGCGCTACGTCCTGAGAGTGACTGATGCCGCTGGGCAAATCCTCTCCCTCTCCCTCTTCTGCACCGCCGCCGACACCGAGTTGTTGCCGCAGAACGAGGAAGCCGCCTTTTGCGGGCTGGTTGTCACCGACTACACGGGCCGCTGCCACCTCAACAAGGTCGAGGCCGTGCCCTTGGCGCTGATGGGCCGGGTGGTGCCGGTCTATCCCCCGGTGCGTGGCAAGCTGGACCGGTTCGCCGTGTTTAGCCTGATGTGCAGTGCGCTCGATGAGTGCCTGCCCGAGGCGGTCTCCTCATTGCGAGCCGCGACCACCGGCATCCCGGTCGGTGATCTGCGCCGTGCCATTGGATGTAGGTCATGGACATTTAGCCAGATGCTGGCCGCAGTCCATTGGCCGGTCTCCCTGGCACAAGGGGAAGCCTGCCTCACCATGCTTGAGCGGCTGGCCGCCTACGTCGAGGCGTACCGCTTAAAGCACGCCGACAGGGGCCCGACGCCTGTGTGTCGCCCCCTGCCCTCCGCCGGGTTTGCCGGGCTCCCAGAGCGCTGCCCCTTCCCTTTAACCGGGGAGCAGATCGCCATCTCTGAAGCTATCCTCGGGGCCTGCAATCAACCCTCGCCCTCACACAATCTTTTGCTCGGAGAGGTCGGTTACGGGAAAAGCTACTGCATAGCCCTGGTGGTGGGGGCTGCCGCTCGGGCCGGTGCTCGGGTCGCGGTCATGCTTCCCTCGCGTATCCTGGTCAATCAGATGCACTCCCTGTTCATCTCCCTCTTCCCTGAGCTCTCACCGCAACTGCTCACTGATGAGTCCACCAGCGCTGACAACGTGGACTCGCTGATCTGGTGTGGCACCACGGGGCTGCTGCACCGCAGTTGGTCAGAACCCTGGGACTTGGTTGTAGTCGATGAGCAACAGCGCTTCAGTGTCCAGCAACGACAGGGACTGGGCGCGGCCCATGTGCTTGAAGCGACCGCGACCCCAATTTGCCGCACCATGGCACTCGCCCGCTGGGGTGGGAAAATCCAGATCTTCCGGCTCACCCAGTCCCCGGTGAAGCGGCGCATAGATACGCTGGTGTTTACCCATGCCGACCGGCCCACCCTGATGAACAGGCTGATGCAAACTCTCGCCGGGGGTGGCCAGGTCTTGGTGGTGTGCGCCCGCAAGGAAGAGACCAAAGCCGACACGAAGATGTCCGTGAAGGATCGGCAGGAGATGGAGGCCCGCGAACAGGCCAGTGTGGAGCAGGTGGTGCGTGACTTCGAGCGCATTGGCGACCGAATGGAGCGCTCGCTAGGCTTTCGCCCCCGCATCGTGTTTGCCACGGGTGGCCGCACCGCCGAGGAGAACGAAGGGGCCCTGCAGGCGATGAAAGACCAAGAGGCCCATATCCTGATCGCTACTACTGTGGTCGAGACGGGCGTCAATCTGCCCTTCCTTCGGCATGTGCTGATCGTCAATGCCGACCGTCTTGGGGCGGTGCAGCTGCACCAGCTGCGTGGTCGTCTCGTTCGCACCGGCGGTCATGGCCTCTTTGACCTGTACCTGCCCAATCCACCTTCCCCCACCACCCTCAAGCGAATGGAGATCCTGACTACCCACACGCAGGGATATGAGGTGGCGCTGGCCGATCTGCGATTGCGCGGTTGCGGAGACCTCTTGAAGGGGAGCTCTCAGGCCGGGGCCGGAACCAGCCTGCTGCCACGGCGGCCCATCAATATCGACTTCATCGAGCAATTTATAGTTGATCTAGATAATACTTAATATACACACCATTTCGGTGCTGGTTGCCATTCTTGATCGTTTATATTGACTAGCTCAAAGCAACGCTATCTAATTGAGGCAGACCTTCTCTTGAGACTGTTGCCATGTCCGATGTTTTGGGTAATTTTGTCAGAGCATTATTCAATCGCTCTTCCGGGCTGCCCCGCTCGCGTGATCGCGACACAGAGCCCACGGCTGCGCCTGTAGAGGCCCTACAGCAAGCCCCCGTTTCACCAGCAGACCCTGTAACGCCCCCTTCACGCTTGGCTCCCCGAGAGTTCAATCTGTTTGGTGGAGATCGTCGCAACGGTGCCCATACCTCATGGTCTTCCGCGATGGTGCGTTCGAACTTCCTGATGGTGTCGAACGTGGGCCTGGTGGTCATGCTGGCCATGTCGCTCTGGACGCAGATGAACCACAAGCCGACGGTCATCATCAAACCACCGGTTCTGACTGGTGAGATCCGTATCGAAGATGGTTTACCCAATAAGGAATGGATGGAGAGTTGGGCGCTCTTCATTTCCCACATGATCGGCAACATCAACCCGCGCAACGTCGAGTTCGTAACCAAGCAGGTCACCTCCCTACTCTCCCCCAGTCTGCAAGATTCCAGTGAACGGGCAATGCGCCGACTGGTGGAGCAGCTGCGCCTCTCGAACTTCTCTCAGCAGTTTGAAGTGCAGGACATCCATTACGACCCGACCACCCGCATGGTCTGGGTCTGGGGCTACAAGACTATTCGCATGGCCAATGGTCAGCGCAATGCCGCCAACCCTTCCTCTGAAAGCTCTGAACGCTCGCGCTGGACCTACGAGTTCATTATCAGATTGAACGAAATGGGGATGCCGGTAGTGACTCACCTGGACCAGTACGCAGATACCCCGCACTTCGACCGCGCCGCTGATGTGACCGAAGAAGGTGAGATTCTGGAACCTCTCAAGAAGAACAACAAAAAGGATGCGAAAAACCATCCTGAAAACGCCAAGGAGCAGCACTGATGCGGTTTGCACCCCTCGCTTTGGTCATTGCCGCGATCGTCGGTAATGCGGCATTTGCAGAAGATAGTCCCCTACCGGTTGAAGTCGTTAACCCCACCAAGTTGACGACAGCAGCCCCGGAAAACCCAGTGGTCACCGTGGGTGGCATCGTCGCCAATAGCATGGCGTCCGACGCACCCGCACCCTTGCCGGTGAATTTGCCCGAGGAACAGCGCCTGCTCCTCAACATGATGGAGAAACAGCGGCTCTCCGGTAACAACCCTTCCCAAGAGCCCATCGACGGCATGACCGAAGAGTGGGCTGATAAGGTGAAATCGAAGTACGCCCCCAACCAGAATCTCACTGTGCGTCCGTCAGGCAACGTGATGGTCCCGGTTGCGATTGGCCTGATGAACCGCATTGAGACCAACTACAAGAACGTGTCCGTGAAGACCAGCGACGAGTCGGCGGTGTTAGAAGTCGACGGCGGGGTACTCTACGTCACCCTCAACAGCCGTGAACCCGTTGGCCTCATCCTGATGGAGCAAGGGGTACCCAATTCCGCCATCAACCTCACCGCTGTGCCGATCGACGTGCCGCCTGCCCTCGTGAAGGTTCGCGTCCCGATGACCGGCGACATGCTCAACGAAGCCTATCAGTACCAGCGCAAGGTGAAGGAAGCTGAGCTGGTCGAAAAGGCCACCACCGAGGAAGAAGAGATCGTGCGCTCTGACCGTCACACCGAGCGCATCAAAGAAATCCTCCGCTACACCGCCCTTGGGCAGGTGCCAGCCGGATTCACGATGGCTGACAACCTCTCGGAGGTGCCCACCGCCTATCACAAACCCTGCAAGCTGGACTTTCTGACCAACAAGTTGGGCCAGCGCATGATTGGCGCTCGTGAGGTGGTGGATGTGGTACTGGTGACCAACAACAGCGGCACCAGCTCCGGTATCAAAGAGGAGATGTGCATGAGCCGCGACACCCTGGCAGTTGGGGTGATGGATGCCGCCACCCTGCGACCGGGGGCCTCCACCGAGGTCTACATCGTCCGTGATAAGAACTGGGCGAAGAAGCAGAACGCGCTCCAGACCCGTCCGCGACTCGACAAGAACGGCAGCTTCGGCCTTAACGGCTACCAGCAAGTACCAGGCGGCCGTCCTGTTGCAGCCTCCCCGTCCGGTGTGAAGTAAAGGCGGTACACCCTATGCACCCTAAGATCCAAGAATTACTCAAGAAAAAGCCAGTCCGGGTAGGACTCGCAGTGACTGCGCTAGGTGCCATCCTGTTTGTCGGTTCAAAGGCGCTGAATTGGAAGGACGATGAGTCGACGGTCCAGAAGTCACGCCGCAGCCTGATTGAGTCCAACGTGTTTGATACCGGCACCTTGGAAAAGGTGGATGCCGAGCAAGCACAGGCAACCTACGACCAGCAGAAAAAGGAGCTGATGGACATCCGGCGGGATACGCAGAAGAACGAGGCCAACCAGAAGCGCGAGCTGGACAAGGTGCTGGCCAAAATGGCTGACATGCAGAAAACCATGGCCGAGCAGTCCCAGCTCATCGGTGTGCTGACCCGTAACAACCGGATCGTGAACGGCAATGTCTCGAACGCCCGTATCACCCGCGCCAACGAATCCGGCCTCAGTGGCAGCAACGGCGTTGTGTCCGCTGATGGTTCCCCGGCCACACTGACGCCCCAGCAGTCCCAAAGCGTTTCCCGTGCCCGTGGCAAGCCCGAAACCAACGGCATGATCCGCACCGTATCCAGTACATCCATCACCAACATCAAAAAGACCGGTGTAGTCGAAGAGACGCCCATCGTGGTTCAGTATGTCGATGGCAAGCAAGGCACAGGGAGTGCAGGCGGCGCGGGAAAAAAGCAGGGGCCGGTGGATAGGAAGCCCACCAACCCCGAGATCGAGAAGAAAAAGCGCGAGATGGTCAAAGCCAAGGCGAAAACGTACATCCCCGCTGGCTCGATTATCTCCGGCGTGATGCTCAACGGTGTGGACGCCCCCACCGCGCTCTCCAAAAACGCCTCCCCGCTGCCCACCACCATCCGGGTCAAATTGGATGTGCTGATGCCCAACTCGTACAACGCCGATCTGGCCGATTGCTTTGTGATTGGCTCGGTGACCGGTGACCTCGCCTCCGAGCGGGCCTATATCCGGTCGGTGACGATGAGTTGCATCAACGAGCGCGGTGAGTCCATGGAAACAGGGATGATCGGCTACGCTGTGTCTGATTTTGATGGTCGCAACGGGATCCGTGGCACGGTGGTATCACGGGCCGGTAAGGCGCTGATCACTACCTTTGGCGCGTCCTTCCTCTCCGCAGTCGCTGAGGCCACCAAGCCACAAGCCATCCCGACACTGGACCAGAACCCCGGTGAACAGACCACCTTCCAGACACCGGACATGACTGATGTCGGCAAGAGCGGCGTACTGGGTGGCGTCTCGGGTGGTGCTGACCGTCTTGCTCAGTACGCGATCTCGATTGCCGAACAGCAGTGGCCAGTCATCGAAATTTCACCCGGCACCCCTGTGACGTTCTTCCTTGAGAAGGGAATGAGCTTACCGGTGATCGAATAAGGAGCTTCCATGCCAGACCATCCATTGCCTCCCTTTAACGCGCACGGTGATGCCCCAGGCGACGAGCACCACGATCCCGAGACGGGATCGGGTGAACAGGACATCCTTCACGGTGAGCCTGCCCGAGCGACCTCGAGCGTCGCTGAGCCCGCCCCCGTGGTCGAACCGTCACCGTCCGCCAAGGAGTTCAACTGGCAACCGGTGCTAGGCGTGTTGGGGGTGCTTAACCTGGTGGGTCTGCTCTGGTTGGCCTACTCCATGCACTCAATGTCCTACTACGACCTGCACGATGCGCCGCTCATCTACTACGCCAAGCCCGAGGAGATCGTGTCACAGGCCATGCTCAAGAAAGACCCGAACAAGGCTCAAGCTGACTTGATTGCCCGCTTGAAGATGAACCACGGCCTCGTGCTCAACGAGAACGCGGTTGTCATAGCCGCGCCGGAATTTAAGATGTATCCGATGCAAGAACCCGACACTAGCAAAGGTACTGAGTAATGTTCGCTGCCCCTGCCCCCTACCCCGTTCCTGAGCCCGTCGTGGCCGAGTGTGTTTCCACCGCCTCGCGCACCTATGCCGTTCCTGAATTGGTGATCCGCACCATCCTGAAGGTGGAAGGTGGCAAGGTCGGCACCATGTCGCGCAATACCAATGGCTCTTATGACCTCGGGCCAATGCAGATCAACACCATCAACCTGAGCCTCATCAACAAGGAATACCCATTCCTGACCTGGAAGCACATCACCTACAACCCGTGCATCAACATCATGGTCGGCACCTGGTTCCTGAGTTCCAAGATCCGGGCTCGCAAAGGGGTCATCTGGGAAGGGGTGGGTGATTACCACTCGGTAACGCCCTCCAAGCGTAACGTCTACCTCAGCCGCTTTTTGACCCACTACACACGCCTCAAGAAGCAATACGGTTTCAAGCCGGTCAAAGGCGGGTATACTGAGTCCCTGCAAGCCGTAGAGCCCCAACTCGCCCAAGAGCAAACCCAACCGGTGTCCCTGGCCAACATCCCCACCATGTTGTCACGCCAGCTCTCTGGCAAAGACTTGCAGGACTCCCCTCCCACCTTCGCTTCCATGTTCCGTCCGAGGCAATGAATCGCCCCCTAATCCATCCCCCTACAATGTGAGCGGAGCGTGAAAACGCTTCCGTTCAATCATAGGCGCGTGTTATAGTCGTTTTACAAACTACTTGTGGAGTGACTGTCATGTACGCCAATCACCGTTCTGGCTTCAAGCATCCGTCTGTGCCTGCCTCCGCTTCGCAGGTGCCTCACTACGACGAGTCTGACTACGTCGACCAGCAGTACAACGGCTATGCAGACGAGCCTGCCCCCACGCAAGCGCCCGTCCACCAGCAGCGCCGTCAGGGTGCAGCGACACAGGCCCCGCAGCAGGAATCCAAGGCTGCCAATGGAGCGCAAGGCAAGTATCCCGAGTATTTCAGCATCAAAATTCATGGTTCCAAGGCTGCCCTCAACTTCATACCCGACATCACCCGAAAAAACTTCCTGACCATCTCCATCGAGGCGGCGGAAATGCTCAACCCGGCCAATCGGACCTACAACTGGGGCAATAAGACGCGCATCCAGCTCACCCGCACCGAGTATCTGGAGGTGGTGGCCGTGCTGCTGGGGATGGGGGAAACCTGCAAGGCAAAATTTGATAACCATGGCGTTCAGGGCGGCCCCAAGAAAGGGTTCCAGCTAGAGCACCAAGGCCGTCATGTCTTCTTCTCGGTCTACGAGAACAACAAACCCGTCCGCGCCGTGCCCGTCCCGCTGATGGAGGCCATCCAGGTCGCGCACATGATGATCTCCATCTACGTCGAGAACTACCCCGGAATTACCAGCGACACCGTCATGACAAGTCTTAATCAGGCTATCCGTAAACGCGATATGGAATCTCGCAAACAGAGCTAATGATATTTGATTATGTTTGGTGTTTTCAGGCAATATTAAGCAGTTTCGTAAGGACTATCACAATGAACAGTAACGCTACCCCTAAGAAGATGGGTTCACACCGACTACCGCCGCCCTTGTTTACTTGGGAGGAGTTCGAACCAATGCGCAGTTACCTGAGCCGATTCGAGAAGTCCGGCGTGATCACTCAGGAGGAGATGGGCACACGGCTTGGCTGTGCGACCATCAACACCTACTCGAAATGGGAACGTGGTGAGCAAGTCGCCTCCCCCGTTGGCTGCCGGGCGCTTGAACTGCTGCTGTACCATACCCTGGTCAAAGCGGGCCAGTTCACGACCGAAGAAGAAGCCCTGTCGCGCTATTACCAATTCAAGGCCATCCATCGCAAGAATGCGGCGGTGCAGATCTCCCGTCCTGTCGATGTGGACAAGAAGATCCAAGCCATCCAGAGCCTCGCCTATGAGGCGTTGTGCATGAAGTCCGGTGCGCAGTCGCGTAACGCCGTCATTGTCGATGGTTACCAGTGCCAGCTGACCTCCGGCAAGCTGGAGTTCAGCCCCGGCTTTAACCGCAATGGCAAGCTGGCGGGTAACACGCTGGAGGTGTTGTCGCTGATGGCCGGTCTGGTCACGCAGGACTACCAGAACATGGCCGAGTACGCGAACCCCGGTAGCGGCATTCCTGAGATGGTCACCAACATCTATCGTGAAAATCGCGACCCTCGGTTCAAATACTACAACGGGGTCATCCCGTGCGAGTTCTTCACCGTGCAGCGGGTGCGCAGCGACATCGTCATTGAGATGCCCAAGGATCTCGTCACTAAGGTCAACGCTTTCCTGGCCGAAGGTGCCAAGCTGACCGAACGCGATGAACGCGAAGAGCTCTCCCCCGAGCAGCTACGTGTCGCACTACGGGCCATCATCAAGAAAATGCCCGAAGCCCTCGTGACAGATAAGGGTGAAGTGTCGCTGCCAAAGCCGGTGTTCACCATCAAGCACATGATCGGCTCCAACCAGCGGATCAAGTCCAAAGACGTCAGCATCATCGAGCAAGCCCTGTGCCACCTGCTGGGTGAGCAGTACGCAGACATCCGTGAGCCTGCCGCCATGCTGGTTCGCAATGCCTACGGCCGCCGCAAAGCTGATCGGGCGCACATCAACACCCACTTCTTCAAAGCGGCGATCGACGCGCGTTCGCTGGCGATCACCCTCCACCAGCCCAAGGCTTTGGAGGCGATTAACGCTTTCATGAAGGGCATGACCGACCCCGAATCGTCCGCCCCGGACGTCAAGGGCAACGTCGATCTTATCCAAGGCCGCGCCCGCAAAATTACGGCAGGCTTGGTGGTCACCCCGGACAGCTATTACCAGATCAACGGTAACCAGCTTGAGATCTCCGACATCATCTCGCGCCGTAACAGCGTGCGGGTTCACATCATCAATGCCATCGAGCGCCTGCTGCGTGACGCCAACAAGGTCTACCTGACCCACTCCCAAGTGGCCGGGGCGATCATCAAGCGCACCCGCAATGAGCTCAAGCTGGTCAGTGCCCTCAACAAACCGCACATGCTGGACGAGTTCATGGAGCACAAAGCTCGCGTTGAAGCCGCCGCCAATGAGCAAGGGCTCTCCACCCCTGAGCTCAAACAGCAGATTGCTGAGCTGATGGCGCAGTACGACATCACTCCTCAAGAGGTGCCCGGCATTGCGATGGAGGTGGACTGCCACTTCTTCAGCTTTGAGCTGATTGGCGATCGCGGTGTCATCACCTTCAAAGACGAGGGCTCCATCGCCTATCTGAACGAGGCGCTGGTCCAGTACGGCACCAAGATTGACCCGAACACCATCAATACCAAGCAAGACGACGACGACGATAACGATAACGACGATGGCGACGACTAATCGCTAACAACAGAAAGGAAGCACCGTGATGAAGAAGCGACCGGTACTACTGGCATTGACCCTCCTGGTGAGCGGCTTTTCCCAGGCTGAGGCCCCCTCCGTGTCCCCCGCGGACTCTGAGGAAGCCGTGGCAAAGAACGTGGTGAAATCCGTGCCACTTCCGCTGGATGGACTGGTCGCTGCCAAGGATAAAAATGGCAACGATGTGATCGTGAGCACCAACGGCAGGTATTTCCTCAAGGGATACCTGCAGGATGTCTTCACCAATAAACAGATCAAGACCGTGGATGATGCGGTCGATGCCCAATACCTCACGCTGGCGAACATGGGGCTCAACCTCGTGGACATCGGCACCATTCCCTATGGCAACCCGAAGCTGCCGCTGCAGGCGCGGATCATGGTTGACCCCTACTGCGCGTCCTGCACGGACCTCCTGCGCAAGCTCTCCGAGCACCGCGACGAGGTCCACGTCGAAATCATGCTCACCCCCATCGCCGGGCAAATGTCCATTAAGACCGCCCTGAATTTGTGGTGTACCTACGAGGTGGATTACGACAAGGGCCGCGAGGTGGTGGAGTTGCTGATGAAGGGGAAACCCTACCCCGAGCTTCCCGAGCAGCCAACCTGCAAGGGGCAACGGGTACTGCTCAACACCATGTTGACCCGCACCTTCAACCTGAAAGGCGTCCCGGCTATCTGGCGCGTTGATGGCCTGGCACAACCTGGGATCCCGAATGATTTACTGGCGTTTTTGAACGAGCGTCGTCCGTCTGATGAATCCTCTGATGAATCCGTAGTATCGAAGTAAGGAAAGCACGATGCGAAATTCAGCCAAAACCCTGTTGCTCATGTTGCTCCTGCCAATGGCAGGCTGCTCCATCATCGGTCAGTCGGAGTCCAGCTGCCCTGGCAAACCGAATGGCTATGTCTGTAAAGGACCGCGAGACGTTTACGAGATGACCAACAGCAAAGATTCGCTGTTCGATGGCACTCAGGATGGCCTTGACGATGACGAGGACGAAGACGGAAAAAAGACAGGTGCCACTGGTGATGAAGCAGCTGCCAGTGGCGCGGTTGTCGAAATCCCCGCAGCTGGCGTCATCCCATCCAACTCGCTGAGCCTTTACCGGGATGACTTCTCTGCCCCCGAGCCGATGGCCGTCCGTGCCGATGCCCGCATTCTGCGTGTGCTGTTTGCAGCCTACGAAGATGATGCGCAATCACTGAACATGCCGGGATATGCGTTTGTGGAAGTCGAACCGAAGCGCTGGCTGGTTGGCGCTGCCGCCAACCAGCAGCCCGCCAAGATCATCCCGTTGCAGGCCCGCCAAGATGCCGACGCCAACCTCTCCCACAAAGAGAAGGTGGCGCACACCGTCGACCCGCTGGGTGTGAAGAAGATCACCAATACCCCTGGCCAAGTAGCAATTCCGCCCGAGTTACTGCGTAAGTGATTGAATCATAAGGGGTGTTGTTATGTTTTCGTCCATTATTCAACGGCAGCGGGCTCTAGTCCAGCACCGCAAGTTTGGAGAGATGATCCCCGTTCTGGATTACTACCAGGACGAGCAGATCTTCCTCCTCGACCCCGCGACCCTTGGCTTCATGATTGTCTGCCAGCCCCTGAATGGGGTCTCAGCCGCCATGAAAAACCTGCTGGGGTCGCTGTTCACGTACAACTACCCCGACGATACCACCATGGTTGTTTCGCTCTCCGCGAACCGAGACATGATCGGGGTGTTCAACAACTGGGATAACCTGCGCGGTGGCCGCATGGAGCGGGAGGACTGGGAGTTCGAGCAGCTGCTGACCGACCTTGGCCGGGACTACCTGCACGATTCGAGCAGCCAAGGGTTGCGACCCGGTAAGGACACGTTGGTTGCTCGCAACTTTGAGGTCTGGTACTCGGTCACTATCCCGATTGAGAATCAGATCCCGACAGAGGAAGAGATAGCCAAAGCGGTAGAGGTCAAAGCCGACCTTGTCCAGAAGCTCCAGAGTATGGGGTCCGCCCCCGTCGTCGCTAACCACGAGATGTGGCTGCGCCGGATGCAGGTGATGCTCAATCCTGGCAAGGAAACCGCTTGGGCCAAGGGCGGGTGCCAAGTCAAACCGAGTATCCCCCTGCGTCATCAGGTGCTGCAACCGGGCCGCATGGTCACCGTGGACAACCAAGGGATCGTACTGCAGGGCGACCCCAACCGACAGGATGAGAACCGCGTAATCCGCGTACTCAATGGCTACAAACGGCCCGACTACGCCATGGTCGGAGACATGTATAACTTCTTCTCCAACTGGAACACCGGGATTGGTGGCATTCACCCAGACTTCCTGATCTCGCTCAATGTCCACTTCCCGAACCGCAAGAAGGCCAAGAGCGCGTTCGATGCCCGCAAGGTGCTGGTAACCAACCAGGAATCGGCCGGGGTGATGAAGTACAGTAACCGCCTGCGCTTCCAGTTCGAAGACCTCAAGGCCATCGAGCACGAGCTTGAGCAGGAGAACCAGTCCATCGTGAACTGCTGGCTGCAGGCCACCCTCTTCTTGGACAACGACGGTAAGCAGGATGCCGCCGTCAAGAACGTGATGTCCTACCTGGAAACCAAGGGCTATGGCTACGGGGTCGATCGCTTCATCGCGATGCCCCTGCTCATTGAAATGCTCCCGATGTGTCACGGCTACGACCCGCAGATCCGGGGGATGTTGCAGCGCCAAGAGGTCTTCACCACCAAGTATTTGGCCTGTGTCGCACCCATCTATGGACCATGGAAGGGCAATAGCGCCAACCCCGTTCTGGTGGGCTATTCCCGCGAGGGGCAGCTCATCTCCATTGACCCCTTCAAGACCAACGCCTCCTTCAACATCGCCATCGCGGCCCGCTCCGGTGCCGGTAAATCCGTGCTCGCCGGTAACCTCGTTAAGCAGTTGCTGACGACCGGTGTCCCAGGCCGACCCATGTCTCAAGATGGTGGCCAGGTGTTTGTCATCGACTCCGGGGGCTCCTACAAGGCGCTGGCCAGCCAGTTCCACTCCAGCCAGTACATTGAGTTCAGCGAGGAGCAGATCTTCTCCATTGACCCGTTCGTTGACCTCTCCGGCCTGCTGGACAACGACAACCCGCAGTCCATGGAGGACACCAACGCCAACCCAGAGGCGTATGTGACGCTGGCGGGCAGCCTCAAGCTGACCATGATCACCAACATGCTCAAGCTGATGGCGGCACCGGATGGCAAGATCGACAACTACCAGTCGAGCGTCATGTCGCGCATTTTGCTCGAAATGTGCGTGGCAAACCCGAGCAAGGCCAGTATCACGCTGTTTGCCCAGCTCTGTAACGAGCACGAGGACCAGCGGATCCGCGACATCGGGGCCCAGCTGCACGACTTCACCCGCAGCGGTAAGTACGCCCGGATCTTTGACCGGGAGCTCGCCCCCACCATCCGGTTCACCTCGCGCATGATCGTCTGTGAACTCGGCCAACTGAAGGCTCAACCGCACCTGCAGACCGTGGTGCTGATGAGCGTCATCCAGCAGGCCCAGGACGCGATGTTTCAGAAGGACGATGGCCGCCGCCGCGCCTTCATCTTGGATGAGGCGTGGGAGTACATCGGGGAAGGCTCCAGCACGTCGAACAACTCGTTCTTTGCGGAATTTATCGAGGCGGGTTGGCGTAGGTTCCGGAAAACGCAAGCCATGGGGGTGTGTATCACCCAGCAGGTCTCGGACTACTACTCCTCCAAGACCGGCAAGGCGATCTTCGCAAACAGCCCGTGGCTGCTCACGCTGGCACAGGAAACACCGGTTATCAGCCGTCTGAAGTCCGACAAGCTCATGGATGCGCCGCAGTTTGTGTTCGATCTGATGGAGTCCGTCCGTACCGACAAGGGCATGTTCTCGGAGGTGCTGGTGCAGTATGAGGGCATCTACCAGGTAATGCGCCTCTACATGGACGACCGGTCGATGACCGTCCATACCACCGATCCGGAGGAGAAGAAGATCATCGCCAAGTACACCGCACAGGGCTACAACCTGCGCGACGCCATCATCTACGCCACGGAAGAGATCAAGAAGCGTCGATAACGGCCTACCTGAGCACCCATTCCGTGGGCTTGGGTGCTTATCAAAGCCGCTCGCCGGGCGGCTTTCAGATACACCGCTTTTTCGTTTATAGGAGACAGTGATGGGTATCATGCGAGGAATGCGGGATTGAGATTGCTCAGGGGAATAGAGACGTCAATGATGAGGCGCTGTAACATCCCCTTGGAACATCCATTGGCAGTTATGTAAAAGGGGCTCAACGCCCCTTTCTGCTGGCCAGCTTCCGACCCGGACACTGAGGTTATGCGATCAGCAACAGTTCTTCCTGGTACGCCAACCCTTCGGGGTAATACTCCACCCCGACCGCTGCTTGTGCCACAGTAAGCGCATTTTCAAATTTCTCGCGGGTCTCTTGCGCATGGACTGAATCGCAATCCATCTGGCGCAACTCCCAAGCACTGATCCCCTTCAAGATCATTGCCTTCTCTACCCTGTCGGCCGCTTCATACTGCGCCCAGAACGCGGGACTAGCCGCCTGCTCGTCGTGAGGCAACCAATTGCGATGGCGGCCCACATAGCGATTGAGCTTATCGAGCAGAGCCGGGTTACGAGGGTAGAGGTGGATCGTTCCGGCCGAAGCGTAGACCCGGACATCAAAGTAGGCCGTAGTGAAGCGTTCGCCGCTCACCACCTTACGGTTGTGGTAGAAGAAGCGGTGAAGACCATCTACCGCCTCGAAATGCTTGCCGTCGAGCAGGGCAAACGCCTTGTCGATGTCGGCCATTGCCTGCAGGTCTGAATAACCGAGCCCGCCCCAACTCTGAAGGTCAGAGCGGTTGGACGCCGGTAGAATGATCCGGCTCATCTTCAACTTAAATGCCTGGGTACGATGACGGCTGTTGGACTTCCAGCCTTTGTAATGTACCCGGTTGCAGAAATGGTACTTACTGAAGATGTCGAAACAATCCAGCAGCATTTGAATCTGCATATCCCCCTGCTGCTCCACCAGCCCTAGCAAAAAGCCCTCGATGTTGGTCAAGGTGAAATCGATCCGGCGAATGTCCTCAAACTGGGACTCCAGTTTTTTCTGTGCGCCGCTGGTGAGCCGGTTGGTTACGCGCAAACTGCGCATCACGCCGCTCCATGCCGCATCTTTAAGGGCTTGATAGTCCTTGTGCATCGACTCAATCAGATCGCTCTCAGAATCGGTCTGAGTGTCCTCTGTGGTGTCGTTGATGGCTTTGCCCAACCGCCGCTTAAAGCGAACCGCCATCATCTCGGCCTTCCGATGGACCTTCATAAATTCCACGGCCTGGGTGAAATCTATGACCCGGTTCTTGAGCTCATCCCCCGGCAACATGAGATCGCGGGCTTGCTCTACCCGCTCGCTGCCCAACGCATCCTTTGCCTCGGTCTTGTCCATCAGTCGGATGAAATCGAACTGCTCGGTGTTCTTCTTGACCAGGTGGATGATCGCGCAATCTACCGTCGTCTTGCGCTCGGTCTCGTCGGTCTGGAACGCCGCTTCGACGTACTCAACATCGCCACCGTGATCCTCAATCAGTTTGCAGAGCAACTTCCTCTCGGCGGTGTAGGGGTTGGTGAGGGTGGTTGCATTGACCAGCGCGATCAGTTCACCACAAAAAAGGAAATTAAAAGCGTGCAGGACATGGCGGGCCCCTTCGGCAAAGGGGGGGTTCATGATGATCGAGCTATAACAGGCCACCGGCTCCATATCGAGGAAATCAGCACCCACTATGTTCAGGCCCTTGTCCTTGAGTACGGCGCGGCGCTCGGGATCCAGCTCGACACAGTCCGAGCTCCGGCGCACCCTTTTGACTTGTTCGACCGCGTCCAGCAGATCACCGGTACCAGCGGACGGATCAAGCAGGCGGGTGATGGGACGGGTGAACTTGGACGCCATCTTCTTAGCCAGCGCCGCCGGTGTTGGGTAGAACTGTAGGTCGCTCATCGAAAAACCCTCATTTTTGCAGTCAACGGCCCACCCGTCCCGCACCATTAGTTTACCCTTTATGGTCAATCTGGCAAGCGAAACAAACAAACTAACTAAAGTTTGTTTTGTTTGTTTGGTTTGTTTGTTTAGTTTTTTCTGATTTGTGCTACCCTCTCCCTGTCAATTTCCAAGCCTTCAGAGGGTCAGTCATGCGTCCAGCCAATGTCACCGATAAACAGGTCATCAACGCAGGTCACGTATTACTTGAGAAGGGCCGTGCCGTGACCGGTTTTGGCCTTCGTCAGGAGATCAAAAGTGGCAACCCCGCTCGTCTGATGAAGGTCTGGCAGGATCACCTGAACAGTAAGGAAGGGACGCAGCCTGCAGCGGACAAGCTGGCGCTGCCCCTTGAGCTCTCCGAGGAGCTGACGGCTTTCACCACGACCATGACGGAGCAGCTGTCCGCCATGATTTCCGATCTTCATGGCCGGTCGGTGCGGCTTGCCGAGCGCAACGCCCAGGAGCAGACCGCGCAGATCAGGGAGGAGCTGAGCCAACTCAATGCCGAGCTGACCGATGCGGCTCACACCCTGGATGAGGCTGATGCCAAGCAGGAGAGCACCCAGACCGAGCTGGAGGCCCTGAAAAAACAACTTATCGCCTCACAGGCGACCGAGTATTCCCTCTCGCTGGAGCTGGCGCAGCTGCAGGAGCGTTGCCTCGCCGCCGAGAAGACCACCCACGCCGCCCAGGAGGCGCAGCAGCTTGCCCTGTCGCAGTACGAAACGGACACCAAGCACGCCCAGGCAGAGACCGAGCGCGTGCGACTGGAACTCTCTGGCAAGATTGAACAGCAGGGGGAAGAGCTCGCACAGCTCCGTGAACGCTTGGCCGCGCGGGAGCAATCAGCCAACGATGCGGTGCTGGTCCACCAGCAAGCGATGACCAGACTGGAGGAACAGCTCGCCGCTCAGCAAGCCGTGGCGAAAGAGCGTGGTGAGCACGTTGCCAGCTTGCAGCTTGAGGTGTCGAATGCGCAGCGCGAGCACGCGGCTCTCTCGAAGTCCGCCGAGGAAGATAAGGCGAGGATGGCAGGTGAGCTGACACGGGCACTGGAGGCACTGGCCACCGCGCAGACACGCACCGATGAGGCCACTACTGAAGCCCAGAAGGCGTCCGTTGATGCTGCCCGCATAGCAGGACAACTGCAGGCAGCTGAGAAACAACACGCTGAGTTACTGGAACTGATGGCCGGACGCCTCAGTGCCGGGGACAAACCACAGGCTTAATGCTTTCCCCATGGAGCGAGACAGGGCAGGGCTTTCACTTTCCGATAGCGACCCGGTAGGCTGAGCTGCTGCCCGTGCCGGGTCCAGACCGTAACCACAAACCCGCCGCCCTGCTGTGACGCGGGGATCAGGCGGTCACTCATACGCATATCCACGGTCACGCTAAACGGGCTGTCGGTGTGGTCTTCGAACAGCAATTCGTAGGCAAGCCCCCTCTCCGTTGGACCGGCAGAGACGATGCACTCTTTTCCGGTCTTCATCTCCGCCACCATGGCCAGCTGGCTATCTGGTACCAGCACTCGCGCCGCATTGGCATTCCATGACACGTAAAGAAGACCACGACTGGCCGCCTCACTGTCGTAGTAGTTGGTCGTTTGGATCAACGGACCATCGTTTCCTATCACAATTGCTGTCATGGCCTTTCCTTCAAAATGAACGCTCCTCCCTTCCCTGCCACGGCAGCAGGTTTTTGTCGTAGCGCATAGATAACGGTGTGGCCGGTGATCTTGCCTTGTAGCCACAAACTCAATAACCGGGTGCAATAACGTATCGACATCGCTTTACTCCCTGCTGAACATTGCCGCTAAACCAGCTCAATACTCGCACCAAATGTGGCCTCAACCAAGGCTCGCATCACCGCCAGGGAGACGGTGCTGCCACAGGCACTGACGGGGCCCTGCCAGACATGCGCTCGATTCTCGCCGCGCCAATCCGTCACTGCCCACCAGCGACGTTCCCGTTGATGGGTGGTTGGCCGAGTGAGATTGAAGCCAATCCACTCAATGACCACATGACCAAGCGCAGGATCGCCAACGAAGTCCAGTGGACGTTGGTCACTGATGTATGGGCCAAGATGAGGCTCACACTCAGCCGGGATCGGCCCAATCAGACGGACCTCATCGCCCTGCAGCACGACCGGCAGGCCCAGCGCTCGCCCGGCCCAGAAATTCAGTTCAGCCATGCTGAGGTCTTCGACCTTCACACGCACTCCAGTCATTCCCTCTGTCATACCTGCTACTCCTCTGCTTGTGTTTCGGGCTCGCATTGAGCCTGTCTATCAGGCCACATTGGGTACCACGCCGTTTGGCCAGGCCGACGCTGGATAGGTGACGGTGAAATGGGTCAGCTCAGCAATGGCTTGCCGGTGGGACATACTCAGCCGATATGCGCAGTAGGCAGACCACGCATTGCGCGGCAGCTCGTCAATCTCAGCTCGCGTTACCCAGACGCTACGCCCGCGACTAACAATTTGCACCACTTTTTCCTGCTCCATATGACTCACCTTTCGCTGTGACTATCATGACATCAGTTTACCCTTTATGGTCAATCTGTGCGAGCATTTTTCACCCTATGCGCTGGCATCATTCGACTGCCATCAATGCTCTCAGAGAATAAAAAAGGGCCTCCACCATGGGGGCCCTATGTCATCTGCGTTGTGCTGGCCAGCTGGCCACCGCGTTACCAGGGTGAATCTTTCCCCCGGAGAGCATCATTGTCTTTGGCGGACTACAGCTGGGTGATCTGCCTCGCTGCGAGCACCGCATTGATCAGCGCCTGCTTGGCCATCATGAGGTCGATGCTGGGGTCTTTGAAGGGATTACCCTCTTCCTCATTGGTCAGCGTATCCGACGCTGCGACGGTTAAGTTGTCGTCCACTTGCTGGTCAGGTAGCCGCACCAGATAACGTGACAGCTCAATGATGGTCGGGTAGATCCCGGTGGTGTTCAGAAACTCATCCTTCAGGACCGCCACCTCGCGTCGCGCCGGTTCATAGCGCAGTGCGGACAGATAGAACCCCAGTGCCTGACACATAGCTTGCTGGCCGAACTCACCCTGCAGAATGCACTCTTTGATGCTGGCGAAGGCGGACGGATGGCTGAATACCTCAGTGAGTGGCTGATCCTGGGGCAAGTCAGGCAGTAACTCCGGTAGCAGTCCCACGTCTTTGAGGTCGCTGATTGACCCGTCCATCTTGCCGGACGTCACCAGCACACTGATAGCCTGGGTCATGCTCTGGATGCGCTTGTTGGGCTGTACCCCAAGGTTTGTCAGCAGGTAGTCACCTCGGGCTTGCATCACGGTTACGTTGTCATCCGTTGGTGATGACATGGCATAGATTTCCGCCACCATCATCGGCGCATAGAGCTTCCACGCATCACTCATAGAGTTACTGGCCTGCGTGCTGGCGCAGACCAATAGCCCCGCAGTTATCGCCGCTAGTCTGATACGCATAGATACTTCCTTTCGCTATCGAGGTCGAAATACTGGGAATAGCGGACGTCAGCCTGTGGCTGCACCGTCGTCACCGCTGTCTCAGTCACCGACTCAATGGATAGGGTTGTGCCCTGGTCGTGTTCTCCCAGCGCCGTGTGACCCGTTACCGTGTCTGCCCTGGACAACCACTCCAGCTTCAACCGTTCTGCCACATCTGGCAGCGACTCCTCAGACGTCACCGGATCGCACAGATGGTCGCTATTGAGATCGACCGGCGGAAGCGCCGCCAATGTCGAGACGAGCAGTAGTGTCGCTATCTCCATGTCTTCCCCCCTTTGGTCAATGGCAAGGGTCCATCCTCAACACGCATCGTTGTAACTTGCGACAGAGATCCTTGTCTAGCCTATTTTGCCCGCTCATCTTATATTGATATAAGACTGATGCTTAACGATAATCTTATGCGTTTCTGTAAAAAAGGGGTTTGATATGAAAAGTGCTCCCTCCAAGAAAACTGTCTCTAATCCTTCCAGTGGTGCTCCGGAGGCGTTTTTCCTCCTCTCGCTGTTTGGTCTGCTGGCGGTCGGCTTCGGTTTTCTGTTGTCCAACCAACAATTCAACATGATGACCGCGTCGCTCATCGTGTTCGCCGGAACCCTGCTGCTCTACCGCAAGAACCGGGTTCAGCTAACCTGGAAGGCTGCCATCGCTGCCTTGGCACAGAAGGCGTGAGCACGAATTTCCGTCACGGACAGAGGGGGCTCATAGCCCCCTTTTGGTTTGCGGCGGTGGGTAAACGGTCTTATCCACGAATGTGTTACCACGGCGTTAGATATAGATAACGATGACGCCCACCATTAGTTATCGGTATTTGTGAAAGGAGTTGTAATTATGCACAGCAATGAGGGACAGCCCACTCCCCAGCAGCACCAGAAGTGGCCTGTTCTGAACCCCATCGAGGTGAGAACCCGGACCGTCACTGCGTCACCCTTGCTTTTCTCGATGGTGATTGTCAGTGCGATCGTTTGGCTTATCCTGATCTGGATGATCTCACTGGACTATATCCTGACGAAGGCGGCTCCCAGTGCCACCGTCGAGATGTGCTTCTTCGTGCTCACCGTGCTGATCACCTTTGCGGTGATGATTAACCGCTACGTTTTCTTCTCGCCGGATAACCAGGTGGTGGTGGAAGATCGGCTCTTTGGCCAGGTCATGTACCGCCGCTCTCTTACCCTGATGTCCAGCGAGGACGTCAAGGTGGAGATCTTCGCCGGGAGCTGGTACGTGTTCGTCACCAACTATGGGATTCAACCCCAGCTGATCACCCACGCCCGCGCTGACTCCCAACTGGCCATGGAGCTGGTTGTGATGTTCGAAGAACACAATAGCGCCATGCCCGAGGCCACCGCATGAAACGAACCCTCACCTTTCTGCTGCTGGCTTCGCTGTCCATGGCGGGCACCGTCACGGCAGCATCTGACGACACGGAACTCAACGCCATCGCCGCCAAGATGAAAGCCCGCAACATCGCGGTCGACAAAGTGCAGCGCCTGAGCAAGCACCTCATCGAGATGTCCATCAACGGTGAGACGGTCTATGCCACCCCGGACGGCGACATCATGCTGTTTGGCCAAGCCGTGCAGTTCGATAAGAACAACCGCCCGACCAACCTGACGGTGGCGGCGAGCTGGCGGCAGGCCGAAACGATGATTGCCGACGGCACTGCCATGACCTTCAAGGCCCCCAAAGAGAAGGCCAGTGTGGTCGTCTTCACTGACGTGACATGCGGTTACTGTCAAAAATTCCACTCCCAAGTGCCTGAGCTCACCGCCAAGGGGATCACTGTCCATTACGTTGCCTACCCCCGCAGTGGTCCCGGCACCCCTAGCTTTGAAAACATGAGCTCTGCGTGGTGCGCGGCCGATCCGCGTGAAGCCATCTCCGCCTTGTTCCTTGGCGGACAGGTGCCGAACGCCAAGTGCGCCAAGGGCAATGCAGTTGATAAGGGGTGGGCATTGGGCCAGAAGGTCAGCCTGCAAGGTACCCCGACCCTAATGCTGCCTGGTGGTCATCTGGTGACGGGCTATCACTCCGTGGAGGACATTATCAAAATGCTGGCCGTTCCCACCGCTTGATCCTGCGCGTTCACTCCTCCAAGGGCCTTCTCGCGGGGCCCTTTTCTTTCTCCGTTTTCACCTCACTCCGGGTGCGGCCATCAAGGGCGTCTTGTCCGACCTACGCCCTCCTCCAGGCCCGGCTCGTCGGCCGCGCGGACAGGCTCAGAGTCCACGAAGGACGGCAGCTACGCGCCGTGCTCCCTGGTGGCAGCCTTCTCCAATCCTTGGCACCCGGTTTCGTGATTATCTGGGTCAACCGCTTGACTTCATAAACGCTTACATATAGCGTTTATGTATAGTTAACATGTTTTCGGAGGTCACATGATCGCGGGTCTTGAACTCACTACTATCACCGCCCAGTTCCAGGGCCAGACCGTGAATGCCGCACAAGCCAACCCGTACAGCCTTCAGGCTGTTCAGGAAGCGATGATCGACCTTCAACTCAACCCTCAAGACTGTCTGCTCATCCTGCGCCGCAGCGTGAACAACGAGCTGACCGCAGAGGTTGACCCTTCCCCCACGGCTTATATCAAGGCGCTCAACGCCACCGGCCTGCATGTGCAGGGCTGTCTGGTCTACTACGGCGACGACTTCACCTACCACGGTAACGAGGTGGGTTATGATCTGGTGCCGTCCGCCACGGCCGACCGCTCTGTTGCCAACGTGGCCGCCGTCGTCATCGGGCTGACCCGCTATAAAGAGACCAAGCCGTACACCTACGCGCTGATTGACCGCTCGCAGCTGGATGCCGCCATCGACTACCAGAACGCCGAGTGCTACGGCGGAGTCGAGCAGAACGAGAGGACCATCAAAGGGCTCATGCTCAACGTCGCTATCCGGTTCATGATGAAATGGCAGATCAACTCCCGCTTCCCGTTCCCGACCGATTTCAGCGGTTACTTCCGGCTGCTGGAGGCGCATAACGGCATCGTTGAGAAGTGCCAGCAGGAGCGCCAGCGCCTCACCGCTACCTTATCGGGCTCCCTGCGCCGCTTTCGCTCTGTGAAGGCTATCCCCTCTACCATCGAAACCCTGATGGAGGCGGCTGGTAACCCGCGTCTAGCCGACACAATCCTGACCCTGTATGAGCCGCCCAAGCCCAAAGCCTGCGCCTTTGACTTTAATGACTTCGGGTTATAGAAATATTGCTTGCTGGCGTTTTTATCTGTTGGTAATATTTATCAAACAGACATCAGGGGGTTTTATGGATAGCATGATGAGCAGTCTTGATACCAACCAACCGACATTCTCTTCGCAGATTATCGGTCAGCAAGCCACTGCCAGTGGCGCACGCACCCTGCTCCAAAACGCTATCAAGCCGGGTTATGACTCGGAGTGGAATACCCCTAACTTCCTCGACCGCGAGGGCAACCCGGTCCCTGGCATCTATGCCGACGTGGATAACGATGACTATCACGCCATCCCGGCGCTCAGCTCTTCCAAGCTCAAGAAATTTGCTCAGTCACCCGCACTCTACTATCGCGAGTATGTGGCTCCCCTGAGCCGTGCCAAGTCGGCCTCCACCGCTACCGCCTTTATGACCGGGACTGTCTCCCATGGCCTCATCCTTGAGCCTGAGCGCTGCGCCGACCTCTACTGGTATCACCTCAACCCCATCGACTACCCACAGGCGCTGCATACCGTCGCTGACCTCAAGGCCGCCATCGAGAAGCGTGGGCTCAAGCCCAAGGGCACGCTCAAATCCGGCCTGATTGAGCAGCTGCTGGCAGCCGACCCGGCCATGGCCGACCAGATCTTCGATGTGCTGGCCCATGAGCACCTGATGAAGCGGTTCCGCAAGCTCGGTTTGCCGTGGATGAAGCCCAACCCGGCTGACTATCCGGAGGCGTTGCTGTCCCTCAAGGACTACGAGAGTGCCTGCACCAAGAAGGGCCTCACCCCGGTGAGCGATGATCTGGACGACCTGTATGCCCAGTTGATCGTCATCGACCCGACACTGGTGACACATCACAACCTGCAAGCGGTGCATGAGGCGCGGGTGATGACCCTGCCCGCCTGCATCGCCTACATGAATGAGTTCGTGCTCGACCCCATCACCTATCAGGACGCCCATCGCGCCCGTGACTCGGTACGCCGCCACATGCGGGCTGACTCCCTGCTGCGTGACGGTATCGCGGAGCTGACCATGATTGCTCAGGATCCGGAAACCGGCATGTTCGTGAAGGCCAAGTTCGACTGGCTGCGCTACGACCTCATCTCGGTGGACCTCAAAACCACCCGTGACACCAACCCGGATCGCTTCACCTATCAGGCTCGCGACCTTGGCTATGACTTGCAGGATGCCTTCTATACCCACGTCGCCAAGCTGCTTGGCATTCAACTGCGCGGGTTTAGCTTCGTCTGTGTGGAGTTTGCCGACATGGACAACTGTGAGGTGTTTGAGTTCTCGGAGAGGGTGCGGGTGCGGGCTGAAAACAACCGCCGCTCGATGATGCAGGATCTGCAATTCTGTAAGAGCCGGGATTTTTGGTACGGCTACAACCCCAACCAGACCACCATGGTTTTAGACTGGTAGCCACAATCCAACCTGACCCATGACAGTGACTCTCCTGGGGGTGAGCTCATCACCCTCACAGTCCTCCCGAGACAATTGGCAAAAGAAAAGGCAAGCCCCGCATGGGAGCTCGCCTTTAAAATGTGCTGTTTTGCCCAAGAGAATGGGTTTTAATTGTGTCTTTGGTTCGTAATTGCACAGGTAGCCATTACGTGGGCGCATTATAACGACGTCCGTTCCGCATCTCTAGGTCCAACTCGCTTGCCAGTACCTGCCAGGTCACGCTCCCTCGGTATTCTCTCGCCGTCCTCGCAGGACATTTGCTCGCATCTCATACTGGGCTGTCCTTAGACCGGCAATGTGGTAGAGTCTTTCACGTACTGGCATTACTCCTCCGTGCGATCACGGATAGACGTTATTAGCTTTTGTTAGTTCTTACATGAGTCCGTGTGGTCACGGATAATTGACGTCAAAAAGGGCTGCATTGCAGCCCTTTGTCATTGGTCGTTCACATCGAGTCAGGCTTATTTGACGGCCTTTAACGGGGACAGCGGCACCACGTTGCGGGCGGCAACTTTGTCCAACAGCGGTTGCAGCTTCGCCCGGACCTCTTCGACATTGTAACTGGATCTCGCGGTGAACCGCACCAGCGCAAATTGGGCGCTGTCGCAGGCGTCTTGAAGCATGACATCCCGCTCCATCCGTTTTTTCAGGGAGTGTGACTTATCGTCCAGCTCGATGGCGCAGAGGTACCGGAAGTCATTGTCTGTTAAGCAGTAGTCCAGGTGCTTTGCAGAAATTTGGTTAAAGGATTTCTGCCAGAGTTTCTTATCTTTCTGGGTAGGCCGCAGCACGTCGGCTACACGCACCTTTCCGTAAATGCGGGCCTGGCCCTGAACGGCTTTCTCCAACGCAACCAGGAACGACTTTTCGCCGTCGGTAAAGAGTCCGTCCTGCACTTCATACGTCAATGCCGTATCGAGCTTTGCCGTGTCCTTCCCCTTTCCCTTACCCTTGTCCATGCCCAGCAGCAGCCCCACCACCGCTACGACCAGCACCACGATTGCAATCACTGTCATGCTCATCACGCTTCCTTATGATTTTCATTGCCCATCATGAGCCCGTTGTAACTTCCGCTTGCCGGGTGAGATCAGCTCTGGCCTTACCGCTCACGCTGCAACGGCACCAGCGGCTTCTCTTCCCTCAGTACCCAGCTCATCGTCGACGGAAAATACTTATAACCCGTGAGTTTCAATCGGGTCGTCACGAGTTTGCGAATTTCCGGCGGGGTTGCAACACATTCGAGTTGCGGGAAACAGATCGACTCACCCCTGGCCAGACGTAGGTGCATGGAGCCAAAGAGGATCGCATCAAAGCGCGTGACCTCATTGCTGGTGAGAAGGGTCTCCACATTATCGAGGGCTTCGTTTACCAGCGCCTGCTTGTAGGCTTCCGAGGCTTCTTTCGCTTTGTCTTTCGCGGACTGTCTATCAGTTTGGCCTTCACGCTGAGCAATCATTGAGGCTCCTTGCTTGCTGTGATCTGCGGTACATCCGATAGGGCTGCTGATGCACCATGTGGAAAACGTCGAGGGTAAACAGTAACCGCCGCCTGGCAGCCCTCGCCAACGAATACCGCGATTGACTGCGTGCTTCCTTGATCTCGTTGACGATGGCTAGAATTTTGCCTTGCAGCGAGACTTTATCGCACGAGCACTCTTGCATCTCGGCGTCCCAGGTAGGGCACAAACGCTCATCGGTATGCCTATGAAAATCACCCACAGAAACCCCCTCAGCATGGCGTTCAGCTTCATTATTGCGCATATTCGAGATAAAAGTCATTAACGGACTGGCAGACCACTCAACGCCTGGATGATGCGGCCTAAGCCGCAAAAAATGCCTCTTGGGCCTCTTCGCGACTCGCATAATAGGCGATGCCTCGGGTGGCCCTGGACAACGAGTCGATGCCAACGATCGAGAACGACTTGATGACCACATCGCGAGCAGCTAGGTAGTGAGTGAGCTGCAGCATGGCGCAGCGTACCATTAACCGATCGATGTCTTCCAAGGACAGGCTGACATCCCCTACCCCGGCTTCTCCGCGCTCCAGCAGCTGTTGCTCCAGCCACAGGAGTGAGTTAATGCCCGACCCACAGCAAGGCTCGTAGTGCTGAAGCTCCTTTGATGACTTCGTCTCCGCCCCGCTTATCAGCTCTGCCATCAGCTGGCCAATCTCTGGCGGTGTGGGGTAGAAGTTGGTGCCCCGCTTCGAGAACCCGACTTCGCTCATCAGGATCCCCAGCACATCGCCGGTTGGTGCCGCCAGCATGGTGCTCGATAGCAATGCCGCCAACTCCATCGCGGTTTCCGTCAAATCAGGGGGAATGTGCTTTGCCGGAGGGTAGAGCCCGGACTGTTGGTAGCTCCACGTTTCGATGAACGCTTCGACGAACTCCGAGACGCCCATCCGATAGCGGGCTGTCTCAATCAGTTCCATGGCCTTGCTGATCTGCTGCTGCACGTTACAGGTCATCGGTACGCTCCCATGAGTAGGGGATGACGGGGTGCCTATCCGTGGCGGACATCAATCGTTAGATGTTAAAAGGCCCGCATTGGTACGGGCCTCTTGAGGGTTTAGCTCTGGCTTGATCAGCCAAAGTTCTGATCATCCCACGACTCATAATTACCGTCATATTGCGGCTCAGGCTGCTGTTGGGGTTGCTGACGCTGACCCGCCTGCCCCTGCTGACGCTGACCCTGCTGGTTCTGCTGGGGTGGACGCTGTCCTTGCGGGTTGGGATTGCTTGAGCGCTGGCCCTGCTGGGTTTGCTGGGGTGGGCGCTGGCCCTGTGTATTCTGCTGGCGCTGACCGCCCTGCTGCTGTTGGCCGCCCTGCTGCTGGTTCTGTCCTTGGCCGCCCTTGCTGGCCCCGAGCATGAGCATCTGGCCACTGAAACCATCGACCATGATTTCCGTGGTGTAGCGTTCGATACCCTGCTGATCTTGCCACTTACGAGTCTGGAGCTTGCCCTCGACATACACCTGCGAGCCCTTATTGAGGTGTTCACCTGCTATCTCAGCCAGCTTGCCCATGAACACCACTCGGTGCCACTCTGTACGCTCTCGATCTTCCCCAGTCTGCTTATCACGCCAGCTCTCCGAGGTAGCCACTGTGATGTTGGTGACGGTACCACCGCTTGGCAGTTGACGGACTTCAGGCTCCTGGCCCAGGTGACCAATGATCTGCACTTTGTTCAGCGAACGCATAGGTGTTTACCTCAATTGAGACAAGGAAGGGTGTAGCTCAGCTCCAACCAACGGGAAGCTGTGGCATTTATCAGGGATTTTCGTTGCATCTCGCGCCGATGCGGGCCGGTCCAAAAGTCACCAGAGCCAAAGCTCATCCCGGCATTCTCGGCCTTTTGCAGCGACTCAGCATCAAAGAGCTCGACATGGACACCACCGGTTTTCAGGTGGCTGACCGTGTAACCGCCAATGGCCTCACCCAGGCCGCCCTTGAGCAGCTTGCGGCGCAGTTCAGGCACCTTGTCAGCACCGAAAAAGGTGAAATCATCGCTCTCATAGAGCAGATCCGCGGTGACCCGCTCGATGACGCCCTTGGTACCGGCTAATCGGATTTGGCCTTGATAGTGGACGTAGAGCTGCAAGGTGCCATCTTCCCCGGTGAGCAGGCTCACATGGCGTGCTGTCGGAGCCCAGGACAATCCCGACGTGAACACAGTCGAAAACATATCGACCAGCTGGCCAGTGCGGGTTCGGGTAGAAGCTGGGTTGTGCAGGACCACCCGCATGAATTGGTTGGCCTCGGTACTAAACCGCTCCTGTGCCACCGCATCCTTGGCCACTTTAGGCCGCAGGGCCTTGAGGGCTTCGTAGAGGGAGTCTTTGATACTCATAGCCACCTCACTCACATTCGATAAACATACATTACAGCGTTAATCGCCAGAGTTCAACGTTTTTGTGAGTTATGGAAATTAAAAAAACGGCGCACTGGGGCCGCCGTCTCTTTAGGCATCACACGATGCTCGCTGTGCTCTTACGCATCAGTTCTGCGAGCCATCAGGTTGCACTATTCGTCCTTCAGTTCTTCCTGTACCTCATCCACGAGGCGGGATGAGAAGACTCGGGCCAAGACAGCCAAATCGTTGGAGTTGAGCTGCATGTCACGCAAGTGTTTAACTGCCACATTGCTCATGTGCTCAATCATGACGGCTTTGGCCAGCCATTGGATGTCCTTTGGAAGTACGTTGGAATCTTCCGCCTTGATGATGGCACTGTTCGATTTGCCAATGAGCTTGGCAAATGTGATTTGGTCCATACCAATCATTCGGCGGATCCGCACCAGGTCAGCACCCGTGGTGATGGGGCCGATCATGTACTGTTTCATCGCGTCAGCGGTAATTTCGCTCATTATAACCTCGGTTACCTTTGCAGTGTCGGTGGTGTTCAACGGCAGGGCTTAGGTCTTGCACCGTTTGTTGGGTTGTTGTTAATCACAAGGTTTAACTTGTGGTTTTGCACCTCTAGTATCGACTGCAACTAGAAACGCTTAAGAATGTCCGAGAAGGATCTTATTAGTTATTTTGTCAGAAATTATCTTGGTGTCGAGTAGCTAAACCGCTGAAAACCCTTAGTTTACGGGGCAAATGAAGAATTTCGATCGCCTGTTATACACTTAACTCCTTAAAATTCATGCAATTAAGCTAATGTTTAAAAGAAATACCAATTAACAATTTTTTTTCATTCATTAAGCCTACGTCAAGTTTCAGCGCAGGAATCGTCCACTTCGCAAGAAAGCGTTTTCAAAACCCACCTCTAAAGGGACATTTAGGTTCGGCTTTTAACGTTAATAATCGCCGTCTCTTACGTTCGAATGTAGGAGTGTGACTAATGACTAATTTGTGAATAAATTATACAAATCAGATTAAAGATGTGATCTAATTGCTCTATTCTGGTTTCACTGTACTCAGTATGTCCGATCCAATCGATTTCTTGGCCCTCGCCAAGGCAGAAACCAACGCCAGGAAACGCATGCGATTCCTGG